>JBJERA010000096.1:0-2455 GCA_051882035.1 Hominimerdicola sp. | reverse complement strand
GGAGAAAAATCCAAAAATTTTAATATTTCTTCATTTTTTATTTTGCAAAAGCGGAAAGTCAACCACTTTTTTATCTTTCAATTATACTTTACTTTAATAATCTTTGTTTTTCAACAAATAGCGCAACATCGTTGATATAGAGTGCAAAAGTGTTTTTACTGTCATATCTTTATATTAAAAATTGATATCTTCATATCGCAATATGTTTTTCATTGTCATTATATTTCTTGATAACAAGCAAAAGCCCTCAACTCAAATAAATGAGTTAAGGGCTAACATTTTTTGAATTAATATTCAAGCGCATTAGTTTGTGTTTTATAAAAACTAAGCAGATTTGCGAAAAGGGGAGACATCTGTTTCAATAATTACTCATTTAGATTAAAGCTGTTAATTACCGAAACAAAATAATCGCTCAATTCTTCAGGAACATCAACAATCAAAGTCTTATCTTCAATCATGACCTCGTGATACTTATAAACCAGAGCGCCGTCAATAACGAAAAACTCTCTGGCAACCATTGAAAACAAGCCGTCGTTGCTTGACAAACCGAAACGATATGATTTACCGTCCAAACTATCGTTTTCAACCGATTTTATGTTACTTGAATCGGAAACAGAACTTGGAATATATGCGTTGTTTTCGCAGAAATCCACAAGTTCATTGAGTTTTTTTACGTTAATATCATCAAGCTCTATTGTTTTTGCCGCTTCACCGTTTGACCTGACAACACACCGATAAACAAAATTGCTTGAATTTGAATAATAATCATTGAGTTTTTTCCATTGGTCATCTCGGCAATAGATATTTTCGGATACACCCTTTTTTTCGCTGCCTGCGTTATAAATCAAGTCATAATCTATGCCTTCAAGGCGATAATACTGATCTGTGCCGTCAACAAGCAGAGGTTCAGTTCCGTACTTAGGGTTACGAAGAATCAAATCGCCCTGAAAATTGTTTCTGTAAACTACACCGTCAACGGTTATTGTGCTTTTATCTTCTGACAATTCTATGTTTGAATCCTCGTTGCTCTCTGATTTTGAATCAGAAACAGTTGAATCGCTTTTCTTCAAAGCGCATGAGCTAAGCATAAGCAAAGCGATAAAGCATACAAAGATGGATTTTATTATTTTCAATTTAGATTTCCTGTAAGCATTGAAAATCAATGGAATTAAAGCAAGAACGCCCGAAATAATTGTGACTATCATATTTCCTGTCATAGCACCAAACTTCTTCTTTCATTTTGTATTAAACATCTTGATTTCTGCGTATAAAAAGACAAAAGTATTTCCTTTTTATGTGTTGATTTAAAATTTTAATTTTCTTTCAAGAATATATAAATGACTATAAACATAAAGCTTATTGTTTACTAAATAAATAACGCTAATTTTCAAGGAAAATATTACTTGCTTTTTATTATGTGAGATAACATATCAATTTTCAATATTAGAAGCAACATAGTAGACTTAGAATGCAAAAGTGTATAAATATATTTGTTAAACTAAGAAAACGTCATATTATAAACACATTGGATTTTTTACATATATAAAAAAAGACTGTATCAATTACATTTGATGAATTGATACAGTCAAAAATTATTCTTTATTGATTTGTTTAATCTTCTTTATCGCATCTATCTGCAATTTCATGAATGATTCTAATTATCCACTCTCTGTCCTTTGCAGATAATTTTCGCAAAATCTCTTCTATCTCAGAAACCTGCTCGTGCAGCACTATGTTTGAGTCAAGCCCCAATAAATGGTCGCTTGATACGCCAAGGGCATTTGAAAGTGCTGACAAATATTTGCGGCCGGGCTTCCTTTTTCCTGTTTCGATTTTACTGATATAGTAAGGGTCTGCATTAATCATTTCTGCTAACTGAGCTTGTGTTAACCCTTTTTCTTTTCGTTTCTGTTTTACAAGATCTCCAATACTGTTTTTTACCATAATACCACACCTTACAAGGTCATATTGCGCTTATAAGCTTTATAATAATAGTATATGGATTTTGATTAAAACTAAATGTACAAAAGGTCAAACTTGACTTTTTATACATTTTAATATATTATCAAGTGTAAGGAGGTTTTGTTATGATTTCAGAGAAAATTAAGGCTATTCGTATTCTTTTAGGCTTAACTGAAACACAGATTTCTTCGTTGCTTTTTATAAGCAGTTATAGATACAGACGATGCGAAAAGAATGTAGATTATATTACAGTGGATATTTTGTTCTTGTTATCAATAATTTATAATATACCTCTCGATTATCTGTTGCTGTCAGAATATACTATTTCTGATATTGAGAATTGCAGCAACTTTATTGAAATAGTTATTCTTGACGGCGAAAAAAAGATACATCTGTTGGAAAGAAATCTATGTTATTCTTTGAACGAAAATAAAAGGAAAGCCACTTACAAAGCAATAAAAAGTTTTTCAGATAAGATTATTAAGAGAATAGC
>JBJERA010000095.1:0-10415 GCA_051882035.1 Hominimerdicola sp. | reverse complement strand
CCCTTGTGATAAGCTCCCCATCGCCAGCCTACGCCGTAGGAGATGTGATAGAATCCCGGAACAGGCCATGTAAACTGAGATTTCTGAGTGTATCCGTAATCGCCGTTATTAGTAGAGCCACTTGAACTGTTTGAACTGCCAGAATTGCTTGAACTACCGGAACTGCTTGAAGATGAAGAACTTCCGGAACTTGAACTGCTGTTTGCAGCCTGTTTTTTAGCCTCTTCCTCAGCCTTTTTCTTTGCTTCTTCTTCGGCTTTCTTTCTGGCAGCCTCTTCCTCCTCTTTTTTCTTTATTGCTTCTCTTTCTTCATAAAGCTGCTGTAATTCATCTTCGAATTCTTCCTGTTCTTTTTTAAGCTGTTCTGCGTTTGCCTGATAGTCTTCCTTATACTGATTTAATTCGTCAATAACAGCCTGACTCTTGGCATAAAGGTCTTCCAGCTTATCTTTCTGACTTTCATGTTCAGCCTGCTGTGCCTGCAAATCGGTGCGTGAAGCTTCAAGCTGTTCCTTCTTCGCAGTAAGCTGAGCTTCCTCGGCCTCATACTGCTCTTTAAGCACAACCAATTCATCAATCATACCGTCGTCATGCTCTGCAACACGCTTAACAAGTTCAATTTTCATGAGCATATCATAAAAATCTGTGGCACCAATAAGAATATCGCTGTAAGAACTGTTTCCTGCAATATACATTGCTCTCAAACGCTGTTTAAACTCATAAACTCCGTTTTCAATTTCAGATTTTTTCTGTGCTATATTTTTCTCACTTTCTGAAATAGAAAGTTCAAGGTCTGAGATCTCAGCATTAAGCTCAGCAATAGATTCTTCCAAAGTTACAATAGTTTCCTGAACTGTTGTAATCTGTTCCTCGATAGCCTTCTGATTAGCTTCCTCGTCATCAATGCTGTCCTCGGTTTCGGCAATCTGCTTGTCAAGTTCTTGCTGCTTTTTTTTCAAGTCATCGATCTTATCCTGAGTATTAGAAATATTTGCAGAATTTTTCTTTGATTCAGCCGATTCCGCACGAACAACTTCGCTTGTAGAAATATACGGTTTTCCGCTTGCCAAAACAGTAATCGAAGTAATAACTGCCAGCGTAAATGCAAGAACCCGCTTTAATGTAAAAGTTCTGTTCACTTGAATGTCCTCCGTTTTTACGGCTTTTTTATATCTTTCACCGTATTTTACACAATTTTAAACGCTTTTCAATTACACAAAAGGCAGCTGAACGTGAAAGCCGTTCAGTCTGCCGAAGTTTGTATACTAAACTTTAAGATGCTTTCCGGTACTGATTGAAGTACCAATAGCTCCGATCAATGCGCCTGCAACAAGATATGAAACACATACAGGCAGGAACAAATCATTAAACGAGTAAAGATTCTGAACTCCCAAAATGCTCCAAAGACTGAAATCGTCATTAAAAATGCTGTATACGCCCTCGTAAGCAAACTTTGTCAATAACAAAGCACCCACAGCTGCAACCAAGCCCACGATCATACCCTCAACAAAGAAAGGCACTTTAATAAATCCGTTAGTTGCACCAACGTATTTCATAATATTAATTTCCTTACGTCTGGCAAAAACGCTTGCACGAGTAGTATTAGAAATGATAATCAGACAAACGATTACCAGTGCAATAACAATCGCAGTAGCAATAATTGAAAATACTCGTCTTATATTAATAAGCACGTCTGCAAATGCCGTAGGAGATTTGGTGGAATCAACATTTTCAAATGTTTCAATCTGAGTAGTGGTTTCGGTCATTTTCTCAATGTCTTTAACCGTAATCTTATATGTATCAGGCAAAGGATTTTCGTCTGCATATTGGAACAGTTCCTGTTCTTCCTCTGTCATACCGTCAAGCATATTTTCCCAAGCTTCCTCTTTGGAGTAGAGAGAAACTGTATTTACATTAGGGATTTTATTAAGCTTTTCTTCAAGCTCTGTCATAGCCTGCTTGTCAGTGCCGTCCTTAACAATAACGACAACCTCGCTTTTATCCTCGATGCCTCCGATAATTCTCGTAAGATTTATTGAAACGAGAATCGAAAGTCCAACCATCAGCAAAGATACAAGGAGAATACAAAAGGATGCAAAGGTCATCATTCTGTTTTTCCAAATTCCCTTGACGCCTTGATTTACAAGGTATTTGAAACTACTTACCTTCATTTGAACCTCCTACAACCTCGTCGAATGCAATATTTCCCTTATTGATATTAATAATTCTTCCGCCGAAATAACGCACAAGGTCATGCTCATGAGTAACCATAAGAATGGTTGTGCCGCATTCATTAATACCTTTGAGAAGTTCAACGATTTCATAAGAAAGAGCAGGGTCGATATTACCCGTAGGCTCGTCGGCAATAATCAGCTTCGGGTCATTTACCAACGCTCTTGCAAGAGCTACACGCTGCTGTTCACCGCCTGAAAGCTCAGTAGGATAAGCCTTAGCCTTGTCGGAAAGTCCAACCAGACTGATTACATATGGAACACGGCTTCTTATGTACTTAGTTGGAGCGTCAATAACTCTCAATACGAAAGCGATATTCTCATAAACCGTCATAGTAGGGATAAGTCTGAAATCCTGAAAAACAACACCAATAGTGCGTCGCAAAGCAGGAATTTTTCTTCTTCTGAGTTTTCTTAAATTAAATCCATTGACCATTACCGTGCCGCTGGTTGCGTCTATCTCTTTCAAAATCAGCTTAATAAGCGTTGATTTACCTGCACCGGAAGGTCCGACAACGAAAGCGAAATCGCCGTCGTTGATTTTTAAATTAACTTTGTTTAATGCGTCCACTCCGCTGGAATAGGTAACAGACACATCTTTAAACTCTACCAAAATTTACACCGCCTTAATTTTAAAGGAACAATATTCACCTGACAAAGCGTCTTAGAATTTAACCGGATTAGCGGATAAATACTTCTTGACCATAAGCGCAATCTTGAAAATAATCGCATGGTCAAACTCTCTAAGGTCAAGCCCTGTCAGCTTTTTAATTTTTTCAAGTCTGTACACAAGAGTATTTCTATGTACAAACAGCTTTCTTGAAGTTTCAGAAACATTAAGATTGTTCTCAAAGAACTTCTGAATAGTAAACAGAGTTTCATGGTCAAGCGACTCAATAGAACCCTTCTTGAAAACTTCTTTCAGAAATGTTTCACAAAGTGTTGTGGGCAAATGATAAATAAGCCTTGCAATACCAAGATTATCATAAGAAACAATATTCTTGTCAGTATCAAAAACCTTGCCTACTTCAAGAGCAATCTGAGCTTCTTTAAAGCTCTTAGCTAAGTCCTTGACACCCTCAATAACAGTACCGATACCAACGTTTACTCTTGTATAGAACTCGCCGGAAAGAGTATCAGAAATGCTTCTCGCAAGCTTTTCCAAATCCTTCGACTCGATGCCGTTGGCAACCTCTTTAACAAGTACAATATCAGACTCGGTAATATTAAACACAAAGTCCTTGTTCTTGTCAGGGAAAAGATTCTGAATAACGTCATAAGCCGATACATCGTTGGACGAAACTATACGGATAAGAAGAACAACTCTTGAAATATCAGCGCTGAAATGCAACTCTCTCGCTTTAACATGAATATCACCCGGGAGAACGTTATCAAGAACAACATTCTTAATAAAATTGTTTCTGTCATACTTTTCGTCATAATACTGCTTGATACTGGAAAGAGTAATAGCAAGAATTGATGCATACTTAGCGGCAACCTCGTCAGTACCCTCAACAAAAACAGCATAATCAGGCTTCATGTGAGCGCCGAAAGGCTTATAGGTATATCCGTCACGAACAAAAATGTCATGTGAATCGCCGAGGTCAAGGGATACGAATTCATTTGTTGTACCGACCTGAGCCAGTTCCGAGCAGGCAATAATCGTAGCGGTATCGTCAATAACACCGATTACACAGTCGATTGTGTCACGCATCTGATGAACTACACTTTGAAATAATCTGTTAGACATATAGTTATTCCCCTCTGCTTGCAAAATTTTTAGACCGTTTCACCAAAGTGCCAGTTAAAAAGCGACATAGCTTCGCCAAGCACCTTGTCTACATAATAACATTATAACAAAAAACGATAAATTTTGCAAGTGTTTTATAGTAAAAACGTGCAAAAAAATTTTCGGAACGAAAACTGCCGAAAGTTACAAATCAATGTATTACAAATTGTAACATATTTTTTATAGCAATGTGTGAACAAACAGTTAAGCTGTAGGCTAAAAATTACGATATGGTATAAAAAACACCGTATTTGCGTGATTTGCGTAACTGTTTTGTAATCTTTTAATTTTTTGTAAATTGAATTAGCTGTAAATTAAAAGAACTTAATCTGTTGTTTTACTAGCTTGCATAATCAGAAAAATTATGATACAATTAAAATAATAAATATGAATTTAAGGAAGTGAATATTTTGAAAAAATATCTTGAAACAGGTAAAATTGTTTCTGTGTTCGGATTAAAAGGAGAAGTCAAGGTTCAGCCATGGTGCGATGGCCCTGAATTTTTGTGCGAATTTGACACACTATACTATAAAAGCGGCACTCCCGTTGAAATTGAAAGATCCCGTACGGCAAAAAATATTGTAATAATGAAAATCAAGGGCGTTGATACTGTTGAAGAAGCTCAGAAGCTGAGAAATCGTGTTCTCTATCTTGACCGTGACGATGTGGAACTTGAAGAGGGAAGTTACTTTGTTCAGGATTTAATCGGTCTGAAAGTAATCGACTTTGATAACGGCAAGGAGTATGGAAAGCTTGTAGAAGTAAGCGAAACGGGTGCAAACGATGTTTACCATGTTGAAAATGAAGATGGAAAGATTTACTATCTTCCTGCAATTCCGCAAGTTATTGCCGAAACTGATATTGAAAACGGCGTAATGAAAATTACTCCACTTGACGGATTGTTTGACGAATAATTTTATTTGACTGGAGTTTTTAGTGATGAATATTGATATAGCTACGCTTTTTCCGGAAATGCTTGAAAATTATTTATCGGAAAGCGTCGTCGGCAGGGCAAGAGCAAAGGATATTTTTACGGTAAAATGCCATAATATCAGGGACTACACTTTGGACAAGCATCGCAGGGTTGACGATACGCCTTACAGCGAAAGGCAAGGAATGTTAATGCAGTGCGAGCCGATTTATAATTGCTATAAAGCGGTTACCGAGGGCAAACCTAAACCGCACGTCATATATATGTCGCCTCAGGGAAAAACACTTACTCAGGAACGTGCCAAGCAACTTTCTCAGCTTGACAGCATATTTATATTGTGCGGGCATTATGAAGGTGTAGATAACCGCATTATAGAAAAAATTGTTGACGAGGAAATTTCAATCGGTGACTATGTGCTTACAGGAGGAGAATTGCCTGCTTTGGTGTTGGTTGACAGCGTTGTAAGAATGCTTGAAGGAACCCTGTCAAGATCTGACTGCTACGAGGACGAAAGCCATTATAACGGCTTGCTGGAATATCCTCAGTATACCCGTCCGGAAGTGTGGGAGGACATGGCAGTTCCGCCGGTGCTTTTGTCAGGTCATCATGCAAATATCGCCAAATGGCGACGGGAACAGGCTCTTATTACAACTTACAAAAAGCGTCCCGACCTATTGCAAAATGCAGAACTTTCTGAGGATGATTTGTCTATATTACACAAAATTAAAAGTAGTATATGAAAAACCATTTCATGTTTTAAACATATTCAACATAAATGTTAAATATAATTGTACAAAATGATACAATTAGTTAAGTGATTTTGTTGGATTGCACAAAAACAGAATTGATTGTTATTCAAATATGCGTAAAACATACGAAAATGTATCTGAGTGTACTTGTTTGTTTAATTTTGTTGTTGACTAACCCCGTCCGGTTTAGTATAATATGTTTATCGGATTGGTAAATTATTATTTATTGTTTCATTTGTAAATGGTGATTGAAACTATAAAATTAATGAATGGAGAGATATTTATGTTCGTAAAAGATGTTGTAGTACAAAATCAAGTAGGTCTTCATGCACGTCCTGCTACATTCTTTATTCAGAAAGCTAATGAGTTTAAGTCTTCCATCTGGATTGAAAAAGAGGAAAGAAGAGTAAACGCAAAGAGCTTGCTCGGTATCCTTTCTCTTGGAATTGTTGGGGGAACAACTATCAGAATTATTGCTGACGGAAGCGATGAGGAAGAGGCTGTTAAAGGTCTTGTTGACTTGGTAGACAGTGGTTTCTCTGAGGATGCTCGCTAATTTATATATAATTATAGAAAATTAATCCTGCCTTACCGAAATGGTATGGCAGGATTTTCTATATTGCAATTTGCACAAAAAAGAACCACAAACGAGTGTGGTTCTTAGTTTTTGAATTATAAATCAGTTTCCTCAACAGGTTCTTCAACAGAGTCAAGCTCCTTCTCGACATCTGTATCATCGCTGATTTCTTCTGTTTCTGTCTCTGCTGTTTCAGAAGCTTCTTCGGTTGTTTCGCTTACAGCTTCGTCTGTGCAATCTTCGCATCCGCAGTCGCAGCAGTCGTCGAAATCTTCATCCAAATCCTCATAATCATAATTTTCGAGGTCCTTATGCTTTTTGAAAGCGACAACAGCAGCAGCACCGGCAGCAATAACGCCAAGAGCAGCCAAAACCTTCAATCCGTTTGCCATTTTGATACACTCCTTTTCAAATCGTTAATTAATGTCTAATGTATAACAATTAGATTGTATATATTATACCATGATGAAACAAAAAAATCAAGTATTTTTATAAAAAAACATGACATTTAGTGAATTCGTGCAAAAAAGGAAAAGTATTTTTCAAGAAAACCTTGCAGTTACATATTTCCTGTAAGGTTCATAATGATGCTTATTGCGGAAATTGGAGCGGTTTCACACCTTAAAATACGATTTCCAAGCCCGATTGGAATAATTCCGGAGTTAACAGCTATTTCAGCTTCTTCGGGAGAAAATCCTCCCTCGCTGCCAATAAAAACTGCAACAGTTGAATTGTCTTTAAGACCTGTTTCAGCAAGCTGTTTTCCGCCTTTTTCGTAGCACATAAGCGGGAAGTCAAATTTACTCATACGTTTAACGCACTCGTCAAAACTTATTATCTCTGTAACCGTCGGAATGATACCACGGCCGCTTTGCTTTGCTGCCTCTAATGCAATTTTGTTAAGTCTGTCAAGTTTTTTTGCACAACTTTTTTTGTCAGGGCGGGAAACACACCTTGAAGTCAAAACAGGACAAATCTCCGCTGCACCAAGTTCAACAGCTTTTTGTACAATAAAATCAAGCTTGTCGGATTTAGGAACAGCCTGAAAAAGGGTAAGCTTAATATTCGGCTCGTTTTCGCTTGGCTTGTGGGACAGAATTTTACATTCAACCATGGAATCTGAAATTGTCAGAATTTCACACTGATATTCCTCTCCTTCACAGCAAACGGTAATTTCGTCGTGAAGTCGCATTCTCAGGCTTCGCCCAATGTGAAAAGCGTCCTGACCGATAATATTTATTGTATTTTGACCAATATTATTTTTATCTGTAAAAAAACGTGGCATTTTTTATGCTCCTTTGTGGATTGTATGGTAATACCGCACAAATCGTCGGCTACATTAATAATAGTATAGCACAACTTCAAAAAAAGTTCAATAAATTTCATATTAAATACAATAAGTTTTCACACGAAGAACACATTAGTAGTTTATCATATGTATATCGCAAGGGACAAGTCAAAGTGATGACAAGTTCTTGTTGATATACTTTTTTCATATTTGGTATGTTGGCTTTTACCCCAAGCCTTCATATATACAGCTCGTAGATTAATTTCTACTAGCTTCTCCCCTATAATTTTTTATTTTTTGGCTCCCACGTTTTTTGTGGGAGTTTTTTTTGCTTGTTTTTGAGGAATATGCGAAAATATATTCTTATATTAAAATAAAATCGGGCGAACAGTGTCCATTAGATAATTGTTCACCCGATTTTTTATTTGTAATATTACACCTTAATAGTGCTATTTAGATTTTTGTAACGCCGATTGTAACCTTTTCACCGTTAATATCCCATTCCTTGGAATTTGCAGCTATATCGTTTAGCTTGATATCTTCGGCAAGAACGTCGTGACAAATTTCTGCTTTTTTCTCCTCTGCAAGCTTAGCGATCTTATCATTTCCGCTGAGAGAAATGATAATGTGGTCCATTACCTCAAATCCGGAATCCTTACGCATAGTCTGAACCTTACTTATGATTTCACGAACAAAGCCTTCCTCAATAAGCTCCGGTGTAAGCGTTGTGTCGATTGCAACAGTTGTTGAACCCTCTGTAAGAGTAAAGAAACCTTCTTTCTGTTCGGATTCGATTAGCAAATCGTCTTTGGAAAGAGCAATTTCACCGATGGAAATTTCCATTTTCAGTTCGCCTGTTGAATCAAGCTCGGACATAGCCTTGTGACCGTCCAGCTCTGAAAGTTTTGTGCGGATTTCACCAAGCTGTTTGCCGTATTTTGGACCGAGAGTTTTAAGCTGCGGCTTGAATTTATAATCAATATAAGCTGAAACGTCATCTGAGAAATCAACCGCTTTAAGATTAAGCTCATCTCTGATAATGTCTACATAATAGCTGTCAAGAGTATGGTCTGCGGCAACATACATAATGCTTAGAGGCTGTCTGTTTTTGAGATTTGCACCGTTTCTTGCACTTCTTCCAAGAACAACAATGTCCAGAACCTCGTCCATATCAGCTTCAAGCTGAATATCAATCATGCTTTCATCAGCAACAGGGAAGTCGCATAGATGGATACTTTCAGGAGCGTTTGCGTCAACTGAACGAACCATATTCTGATAAATTTCCTCTGTAATAAACGGAACCATAGGAGCGGCACATTTACATAGATTTACGATTGCAGTATACAATGTCATGTAAGCATTAATCTTATCCTGTGACATACCCTGCGCCCAGTATCTTTCACGTCCACGTCTTACATACCAGTTAGACATATCGTCAACAAACTCCTGCATAGCCTTTGCAGCCTCAGGAATTCTGTAATTGCCCAAATTATTGTCAACTGCCTTGATCATGGAATTCATCTTGGAAAGCAGCCACTTATCCATTACAGAAAGCTTGTCATATTCAATTTTATGTTTTGTCGGGTCAAATTCATCAATATTGGCATAAAGGATATAGAAAGCATAAGTGTTCCAAAGAGTACCCATGAACTTTCTCTGTCCCTCGGTAACAACTTTACCATGGAACTTATTAGGCAGCCATGGAGCAGAATTTGTATAGAAATACCATCTGATAGCGTCAGAACCGTAGGTTGCAAGAGCCTCAAACGGGTCAACTGCATTACCCTTGGACTTGGACATTTTCTGACCGTTTTCGTCCTGAACAAGACCAAGAACGATAACATTCTTGTAAGGAGCTTTATCGAAAATAAGTGTAGAAATTGCAAGAAGTGAATAGAACCAGCCTCTTGTCTGGTCAACTGCCTCAGAAATAAAGTCAGCAGGGAACTGCTCCTCAAAAAGTTCCTTGTTCTCAAATGGGTAGTGATGCTGTGCGAAAGGCATTGAGCCTGAGTCAAACCAGCAGTCGATAACCTCCGGAACTCTCTTCATTGGCTTTCCGCACTTCGGACACTTGATTGTTACAGCGTCGATATATGGGCGGTGCAGTTCAATATCATCAGGGCAGTTATCGGACATGGATTTAAGCTCCTCGATAGAACCGATAGAATGCTTATGTCCGCACTCGCACTCCCAGATATTAAGCGGAGTACCCCAGTATCTGTTTCTTGAAATGCCCCAATCCTGAACGTTTTCAAGCCAGTCGCCGAAACGTCCTTTACCGATGCTTTCAGGAATCCAGTTGATTGTATTATTATTAGCAATAAGTCTGTCCTTAACGTCGGTCATCTTGATGAACCATGTATCTCTTGCATAGTAAATCAGCGGTGAATTACATCTCCAACAATGAGGGTAGCTATGCTCAAAAACAGGTGCGGAGAACAAAAGTCCTCTGCTCTTCAAATCGTCAAGAACAAGCGGGTCAGCCTTCTTGCAGAAAGTGCCTGCCCAAGGGGTTTCCTTAGTCATTTCGCCCTTTGAATCAACAAGCTGAACGAAAGGCAGGTCATACTTCATTCCAACCTTAGAGTCGTCCTCACCGAAAGCAGGAGCAATATGAACGATACCCGTACCGTCTGTAAGAGTTACATACTCGTCGCAAACAACGAAGTAGCACTTCTTATCAGGATTTGCAAAATCAAACAGCGGAACATATTCCTTATATTCCAAATCCTTACCCTTGAATCTGTCAAGAATTGTGTATTCTCCCTGAATCACGTTCTCAACAAGAGCCTCAGCCATGTAGTAAATTGTACCCTCGTTGTCAAGCTTTACGTAGTCATAGTCAGG
>JBJERA010000094.1:0-10423 GCA_051882035.1 Hominimerdicola sp. | reverse complement strand
AGACATATAAAATCGTTTACAAAAGTTAGATTGTTAATAAGTTTTACTGGTTTGGGCAGTACAAATAAATTCTATGAAAATTTAAAATATACAAAGTGTATAGTTTTTTTGAAAAAACTATTGACAAAAGGGATTAAACGTTGTATAATATGAAAGAAATGTGACAAGGAACATTTCATAATGAATGAGTTATTTAAATAACTATATGGGGGTAGTTGCCGTGAATCAAAAAGAACGATTTGTTGATGACCTTGTTTTGTTAATGACAGCGGGCGGTATAAGTTTATCTGACAGTTTTCCTGTCAGTGATGAAATTGATAACGGCGTCTACAAATATGTAGTTATTGACAATAAAGCCGTTGTGATTACAGGTTATTGCGGTAACAGAGATGTCAAGGAGCTTGTTGTTCCCGGCGAAATCAACGGTGTTCCCGTTAAGGCTGTGGGCAATGACGTTTTTGCAGATTTGTATGAATTAGAAAATGTTATAGTTTCTTCGGGCATAAGTGCTTTGGGTGAAAAGTGCTTCTTTGAGTGCGTTAATCTGAGCATGATTAAACTTCCGGCAACTGTCAGATTTATCGGTGCTGATGCTTTTCATAGTTGTGAATCTCTTGAAAAGATTGCTATTCCAAGAAATGTTTTGAGTATCGGAAAGAGCCTTTTCGAGGATTGTGATTCGCTGAAATCAGTTTTATTGCCTGATACTATTAAGGTTATTTGCGAGAATGCTTTCAGCGGCTGTTCGTCTTTGACCAGCATTAATCTTCCGGACAGTATTACATCTGTCAGGGACGGCGCATTTAAAAACTGTTCGTCACTTGCGGAAATCAAACTTCCGAAAAAACTTGATAAGATTGAAGATAATGTATTTTCTTTCTGTACTTCTCTTGAAAGAATTTCTATTGATGAAAGAGTCGGAAAAATCGGAGATTACGCATTTTTCGGTTGTTTTTCCTTGAAAGAAGTTAAGTTCTCTTCCAAATTACATACAATAGGTTCTTATGCTTTTGCATTGTGTAAAAAACTTGAAAAGGCAGAGATCCCTGACAATGTGACAATTATTCACGAAAAAAGTTTTGCAGAGTGTTCATCACTCAGGGACGTTAAGCTTTCTGAAAAGCTTGTTTCTATTGAAAATAACGCATTCAATCAATGTGTGAATATTCCTGAAATTGTTATTCCGGGAAGCGTTAAGGTTATCGGCGAACAGGCTTTTTGTGGGTGCGGTAATCTTAAAAATGTCATTATCCTTGATGGTGTTGAAACTATTGAAAACAGGGCGTTTGACAAGTGTACTTCAATCACTCAGCTAAAACTTTCCGATTCGGTTACTTCAATCGGTGAACAAGCATTCAGCATTGCAAAGTCGGTGTTTAAGAAAGATTCTCCGTCCTTTGCAGTTTAATAGGTTTAATAGAATTAATAGAATTTAGAACGTAAAAGGCAGACGCTTAATTAAAAGTGTCTGCCTTTTACGTTGTTTATTAACTTAAAATTTCGGGAAAAATCTCAATGCTTCGTTGCAAAATGCCGTTCATGTAAGCTATTGCAATTCCGTAGTTTGTAATTGGAACGTCTGCGTCCTCTGCACATTTAATGCGATATTTCATTTCACGCTCGTTAAGCATACAGCCTCCGCAATGAATTATCAGCTTATATCCGCTTAAATCGGAGGGAAACTCCGTTCCACTTGAAAAATTGAAATCAAAATCCTTGCCGGTGTATTTGCGAATTAAATTAGGAAGTTTCACAGTACCGATATCTCCGCATTGTCTGTGGTGGGTACAGCCCTCCGAAATAAGAATTTTATCACCATCTTGAAGCTTGTCCAAAGCTTTTGCACCCTTTACAGCAGTGGCAAGATTGCCTTTTCGTCTTGCGAATAAAATCGAAAATGAAGTAAGCTTAATATCCGCAGGAGTTTCTTTGGAAACTTTTGCAAAAGCCTGAGAATCGGTGATAACAAGCTTAGGTTTTTTGCCTATATTAGCAAGAGTCCCAGCAAGCTCATGCTCTCGGCAGACTATGGAAGTTGCTCCGCATTCAAGCAGTTCTCTTATGGTCTGCTGCTGAGGAAGAATTAACCTGCCTTTTGGTGCAGCGTCATCAATAGGTACAACCAGTACCACAAAATCGCCGTTTTCAACCTTGTCCGCAATAATAGGGAATTCTTCTCGGCTTTCAGGCACAAGCCTTGCAATACGCTCTTTAAGTTCATGAATATTTTCGCCCGTTTCCGCACTGACAAGGATTTCATCATCAGAAATTTGGGGAGGGTTTCCGCATTTATCTAACTTGTTAAAAACGGTAATGTAAGGAATTTTTTTATCCTTAATTATTTTCAGAATGTCCTCATCAGCGGAAGAAATCCCCTCAGACGAATCAACCACAAGCAAAGCAATGTCCGTCTTGTTGAGAGCCTGATAAGCCTTTTGGATCCTGAGTTTGCCAAGCTCGCCGTCATCGTCAAGACCCGGAGTGTCAATAATAACCACGGGTCCTAACGGTAAAAGCTCCATAGCTTTTGAAACAGGGTCGGTAGTAGTGCCCAGAATATCCGAAACTATGGCAAGATTTTGCCCGGTAAGAGCGTTTATAAGACTTGATTTTCCTGCATTTCTTCTTCCGAAAATGCCGATGTGAACTCTGTCACCCGAAGGCGTAGAATTAAGGCTCATAGATAATTCCTCCCAGTTGTCAATAGTATTGCCTAAATTAAATTACGTATTAAAATCTGAAATCCCTCTTGCCCTGGTGAATATTTTCAATATATTCTGTCGCAAGCTTTCTAGCCTTTTCATTAGGGATTTTTGTGAGTTCCTGTGCAATCAGCTTTTCACCGACTTCCTTTGTTTCAGCGGAAGCGTAATCCTCCAAAAATTCTTTCAAAGTCATAAGAGCGTTTGGGTGACAGCAGTTCTGAATTTGTCCCGTCTTGCAAAGGCTCATAAATCTGTCGCCTGTTCTGCCTTCACGGTAGCAGGCTGTGCAGAATGACGGAATGTATCCTAAATCCATAAGCCACTTGACAACCTCGTCCAAAGAACGCTGGTCAGAAACGTCAAACTGTTCAGTGTCATGAGGCCTTTCGTCTGCCGAATAGCCTGCATATCCCCCCACAGAAGTTCTTGAAGCTCCTGAAATCTGCGAAACTCCCAAGCTTAAAACTTTGTTTCGGCAAGCCTCACTTTCACGGGTGGAAACGATCATGCCCGTATAAGGAACGGCAATTCTTATGCAGGCGATAATTTTTGCAAATGTGTCATCGTCAATTCCATTGTCAAAAACATTCGGGTCTATATCGTCTGCGTGTTTAACTCTCGGAACGCTGATTGTGTGAGGTCCTACGCCATGAACAGCCTCCAAATGTTCAGCGTGCATTAAAAGTCCTGCAAATTCATATTTGTAAAGCTCCAACCCGAACAGAACGCCTAAACCGACATCGTCAATTCCGCCTTCCATAGCTCTGTCCATAGCCTCTGTGTGATAAGCGTAGTTGTGCTTTGGCCCTGCCGGATGAAGTTTTTCATAGCTTTCCTTGTGATAGGTTTCTTGAAAAAGTATGTATGTACCTATTCCAGCATCTTTCAGCTTTCTGTAATTTTCCACAGTAGTAGCGGCAATATTTACATTAACTCGTCTGATTGCTCCGTTTTTGTGCTTAATTGAGTAAATTGTCTTAATGCACTCTAAAATATACTCGATTGGATTGTTCACAGGGTCTTCGCCTGCCTCGATGGCAAGACGCTTGTGTCCCATATCCTGCAAAGCGATAACTTCCTTAGCAACCTCCTCCTGAGTAAGTTTTTTTCTCGGAATATTCTTGTTTTGATAGTGATAAGGGCAGTATACGCACTTGTTTACGCAGTAATTTGAAAGATACAAAGGCGCAAACATAACAATTCGGTTTCCGTAAAATGCCTTTTTGATTTCTTCGGCAAGAGTATACATTTTCTCGGTCATTTCAGGAATATCGCAGGCAAGCAGAACGCTCGCCTCTCTGTGAGAAAGTCCTGAACATTCCACACCTCTCGCTGTTTTTCTCGGTTTAGCCTTTTCAAGAATCTGCTCGATAAGCTCACGATTATGCTTGTTTTTCTCGGCATAATCAAGCGTATCAAGAATTTCCTCATGATTAATAAATTCTTCCGCTTTTAAAGACTTAGGATTATACATTTTCATTCTTCTTTCTAAAAATATATTTATAAAAATAATGTGAGCACAGCGTACCCTACTAATCGTGCATTGTTAAAGCGTCACCTTTGCTTACAACTATGTTGTATCCGATTGATGAAATGCGCCTTTCAAGGCAGGTTCTGCATTGTGCCGATTCGTCGCCGGTGCAGATCTTGTTGTCATATAAAAGGTATTTCTTACGCACCGAAACGGGTGAAAGATTTGGCATAACAACATTTGCCCCTGCAAGAATACCTTTTTCTCTGCCCTCTGGGTGAATTGTTCCCAAAGCAGTAGTGGAGGGGAGCAGAACGTTTGGCAAAGTCAGCCTTATCAGTCCAAGCATGAATAAGGTGAGTTCAAGCGTTCCCGATTTTTCATGATGAAAAGGCGTGTCCTTGTGAGAAATAAACGGACCTATTCCAACCATGTGGGGACGAAGTTCTTTTATAAAAATCATGTCCTCTGCAAGATTATCCGCCGTCTGATAAGGAGAGCCTACCATGAATCCCGTTCCCACCTGATAACCGATTTTTTTCAGATTAAAAAGGCATTATTTTCGGTTTTCAAGGTATAGATCCGCAGGATGAAGTCTGCCGTAGTGAACGGAATTTGCCGTTTCATGCCGTAAAAGATATCTGTCAGCGCCTGCGTCAAAATATGCCTTGTAGCTTTCAAAGCTTTTCTCACCAATGGAAAGAGTCACAGCACAATCGGGATATTCTGCTTTAATAGACGAAACAATATCACAGATTTTCTCATCGGAATAATATCCGTCCTCGCCCCCTTGCAGTACAAAGGTGCGAAACCCCAATTCGTATCCCTCTTTACAGCAGTTAATAATATCGGACTTTTCCAATCTGTAACGCTGTGCATTTTTGTTGCTTTTTCTTATACCGCAGTAAAAACAATCGTTTTTGCAGTAGTTTGTAAACTCGATAAGTCCACGAATATAAACGTCTTTTCCGTAGTATCTGTGTCTTACCTCTCGTGATTTTTCAAAAAGATATTCCGCCGACTGCTCCGAACGGTTGTTAATGAGAAATTTATATTCCTCAAAATCAAGTTCGCAGGTTCGGTAAAGCTTATCAATCAGTTGAATTTCACGGCTTATATCAAACCCTCCTTTTGCTTTGAATAAATAGTTTTGGTTGAAACGCCTTTAAGCTGTCCAAGCTTGCCCGAAACTGTGCTGATAACATCGGCAGGAGCGTCGAGAACAACGCTTATGACGTTCAGATTTTCCTTGACATTAGGCAAGCCCATTCTTCCAATAATAAATTCTCCATAATTATGAAGAATTTCATTTATTTTCACAGCGGAAGATTTATCCTCAACCATTATTCCGATAAGAGCAATTCTATTCATAAAAATCCTTTCAATAAAAATATCCTTACCCGAAATAGGCAAGGACAACAAGACCGCAGAATTTTTTGCAGTCAATAATCATATTTCAAGCCTTTTCCGTCAGAATAAACTTTCGGTAAGATATATTTCAGTGGTTCGCCGTCAGAAAAAATCTTTTGGTTTACCATAATTTTAGTATACAACTTTTTTAGTTAATTGTCAATAACTTTTTATAAAAAAATCCTGCAATTTTAGTAATTGTTCCAAAACGCCTTTTTCTTCGGCGGCAGGCACATTATTTGTATTCAAAGCTTTGACAGCGGGATAAATTTCCCCACAGTTCATCATATGAAGAAGTATTTTTGCTGTTCTTTCGGCTGGTTCGCAGCTTCCGTCTCCGCCGCCTGCAAGAATAATTCCGCCCTTTTTCTTTTTAGGAATAAGCTCGATATTCTGAAAATGTTCCGCACAGTAAATACATTGCAGTCGGCTCAAAGTGCTGAGAATCATTCCTGTTAATTGAGAAAAATAAACAGGCGAAGCTATTACAATATTATCACTCTCTATAATATAATCGAACAGTTCATTCCATTCATCGGAAATTCGGCAGCCTTTATTCTTCCGGCAGTAACGGCAATCAACGCAATGGGAGACCTTTCTGAAACAGCAGTCCCATATAATAACTTCTCCTTGGAAATTATCTTTAAATAAATTTATCATTGATACAGTATCACCGTTCTTTCTTGGCGAACCATTGATTATAAGCGTTTTCATAAGCAATATCCTTTTTAATTTTTGATCATAGCTTGTTTTTTTATTAATTACTATAATTATATCATAAAAGTAGTTTTCAAGCAAGGATATTATCAGAATTGCCACATCAATTTATATAAAGTAATAGACAAATTGTTTTTTATATGGTATAATAAAACGTATAATTGAAAATTTACCGAAAGGATTGATAAAATGAGCGAAATTCGTGATGAAAGCTTGTGGGAGAGCGGAAAAAGAAAAATTGATTGGGTAAAACAGAATATGTCATTGCTCAGAAGCGTTGAGGAGGACTTTAAAAAGGAACAACCTTTCAAAGGTCTGAAAGTTGCTTTGTCTATACACTTGGAGGCGAAAACTGCATATCTTTGTAAGGTTCTTGCGGCAGGAGGAGCTGAAATGTACGTTACCGGAAGTAATCCTTTGTCCACTCAGGATGATGTTGCCGCCGGTCTTGTGCATGACGGTCTGAATGTTTTCGCTTGGCATGGTGCAACCGATGAAGAATATCATCGTCATATTTCTGAGGTTGTAAAGGTTGGTCCGAACGTTATTATTGATGACGGCGGAGATTTGGTAAATCTTATCCATAACGAATATCCTGAGCTTATTCCCAATGTAATCGGAGGATGTGAGGAAACTACTACGGGAATTATCCGCCTTATTGCAATGAACAAGGCAGGGGAGCTGAAATTCCCTATGATGCTTGTAAATAACGCTAAGTGCAAGTATCTTTTCGATAACCGTTATGGTACGGGACAATCTGTTTGGGACGGAATTAACAGAACTACTAATCTTATTGTTGCAGGTAAAAACGTTGTTGTAGCCGGATACGGCTGGTGCGGTAAGGGTGTTGCAATGAGAGCTAAGGGCTTGGGTGCGTCTGTAATCATTACCGAAATCGACCCTATCAAAGCTATGGAGGCAGTAATGGACGGTTTTAAGGTTATGAAAATGGAGGACGCCGCTAAGGTTGGTGATTTCTTCGTCACTGTCACGGGCTGTAAGGACGTTATTACTGAAAAATCCTTTGTAAACATGAAAGACGGTGCAATTCTTTGCAATGCAGGTCACTTTGACTGCGAGGTTGACGTTGCAGGTTTGAAAAATCTTGCTGTGGAAACTAAGCTTGCAAGAAACAATATTGACGGTTACAAGCTACCGAACGGAAACTGGCTTTATGTAATCGGCGAGGGCAGACTGGTAAATCTTGCTGCGGGAGATGGTCACCCTGCTGAAATAATGGATATGTCTTTTGTAATTCAGGCTCTTTCTGCGGCTTATCTTGTTAAGAACAGGGATAAACTTACAGATAATATTGTATATGTTCCTGACGAAATTGATAAAGAGGTTGCTAACCGCAAGCTGAAATTCTGGAATCTGGAAATTGATACTCTTTCAGATGATCAGGAGAAATATCTTAACAGCTGGCAGGTATAATTGAATAAATTAAAGTAAAGAGCAAACTTGTATAAATGTTTGCTCTTTTTTGTAAAATGTTAATTTGGAAAATAAGTTATAATGAAATATTTACCCTGTTTTCTCGACAATTTTAGCCAAATTGCTTGACAATAATATAAACAAATGCTAAAATATTATTATATTTTTTATAGGGGGAAAATTATGAAATGTACAATTTGTGGCTGTGAAATTCAGCCGGGAGAGCAGTTCTGTCAGAATTGCGGAACAAGAGTTTCGGAAATGAATCTGAGAAAGCAAAATCAGCGTCAGGCTCAGCCGTTGGGTTATGGTTCGGTGAATAATAATTATTATCAGCCGAATTATTCTTCCAATTACAACGGAGCGGGTAGCGGTAAGATTCAGCGCTCAGGCGGTTCTGCATTAATTGTTTTTCTGGTAATTGTTCTTCTTGTTGTGGGCGGATTCTTTGCTTATCGTAATTTTGGTTGGCAAACTTGTAATTTTTCAGGCGGAAGTATTAAAATTCCAGTAGATATGGAAGAAATTAGTTATGCTAACAGTGCGGTGTGTGCATATCGTAATGATGATATGACATTTTTTGTAACGTCTGATACTATTGATACTGAGGCTTTAAAAGCATATGGTATATCAGGTAATGATTTGTTTGATTATGCTGCTGCAATGAACAGCGGAACTGATTTTGATGTAATGGAAAGAACAGATGATTATATTTGTATCCAGACAAACAGCACTTATTCTGTTATGCACGTTGAGTTGAACAACAATAAAATGACGGTTTGTTCATTTACTTGTAGCAAAGATGACAAGGATGAACAGAGCTCTAAAATGAAAAAGTACATTAAGACGTATGAAGTAAAATAATTTTATGTGAGGAAGAAAAAGATTATGAAATGCACATTTTGCGGTTCAAGAATTGACGCAACAGATGGATTTTGTTCCAACTGCGGAAGTAAGGTGAAAGGCATGGCTATTCCGTCACTTGGCGGAGGAAATACCGATGCTGTTTCTCACGGTGATTCTGTGGGGCAGTCAGCAGGTTCAGTTCATACAGGTTATGGAAGCGGTAATCCGTCAGGCTATGGCAGTGGAAACATGAACAGACAGCCTTATAGTAGCAATCCAACCGGCTACGGAAATATAAATTCAAGCGGACAATCAAACAGCGGTAATCCCATTGGATATGGAAGCAGAAATACAAATGGTCAGCAGTACGGCGGCAATGCAGGAAACGGAAATGTAAATTCAGGATATCAGAACAATTCGTTTTCTATGGGTCAAAATATGGGCACTATGCCATACAAAACAAAGACTACAAGTAAAGGTTCTGTAATTGCAATAATTTTTATTTTTGTTTTGATTATTATTGGGTCGCTTTATTTTACCGTATTCAGAGATATTCATACCAAAACTTTTACTGGCAATGGATACAGCATTGAAATGCCTGCATCTATGAAAAAAACTGATAAAACATATTCAACAGTAATTGACTCTTATGCTAATACAAAAATGAGTTTTGTGGTAGAAAAGCTTGAATATTCAGACCTTGCAATGCTTGGATATGGTGCAGGAATGACTTCTCAGAATATGTTTGATTTGCTTAGCCTTTATTCAACAAGTAATGTCACATTTACTAGCTGTGACGGTAGTTATCTCTATTTTACTCAGAATGTTTCGAGTACGCATATGTCTGGTGTTTGCCGTATGATTGAAGGTGACGGCGGATATTATTTCTTTGAATTCGGCTGTGAAGCATCGGATAAAAGCCGATATCATGATGATTTTAAGGAATGGCTTACTACGGCTAAACTTACATAATTTATATAACAAGCAACGGGCGAACAGTTTTGAAATGTTCGCCCGTTAAATTTTATTCAATACTTAAAAATTCCTCAGGAACGTATGTCAGAATTTCTTCAACACGTTCTCTTGTAAATCCTTCTACAAAATTTTTTGAAAACAGCTCGTCAGTATACTGTGCGTATGGATAAACTGCACAATTATACCAGTCAGAGTCATAATAAGACGCTTCAAAATGTGAAATAAGAGGAATAGCTTTTATATTTTCAAAAGTGACCTCGCCTGTTGTGTTGTCCTTGACAATATTCATTTTGCCCATTAGTCCCACAAGTGAATTTGTATCATACATTGTGGAGAAGAAGTTTCCTAAACCGTAGAATACAAAAGCTTGTCCACCGTCAGGCTTGTCAATATATTCGCAGGTGCTGAGAGCGTGAGCCTGAGTGCCGATAATAATGTCTGCTCCCCATTCCACTAGCTTTGGAGTAATTTCAATCTGCTGTTGGTTAAGCTCGTTGGAAATTTCTGTGCCATAATGGCAGGAAACCACGACAACATCGGCTTTTTCGTTTGCTTCCTGAATCTGACGACGGATTGTTTCTTCGTCTTTCAGATAAATAACATGGCCTTTATCTCCGCTTAAAGAAATACCGTTTGTATGCTCCATGTAACCTAGAAATGCAAAGGTAATTCCATTGACTTCCATAGTTCTTATATCGTCAGAATCAGCTTTATTACGGTATGCCCCATAGGCAACAACGTTTTTGCTTTTCCAGTAGTCCAAAGAATTGATTAAAGCGTCTGCCCCCATATCAAGCACATGATTATTGGACATGGAAATTACGTTAAATCCTAAATCAACAGCTGTGTCGCCTACTTCCAAAGG
>JBJERA010000093.1:0-10498 GCA_051882035.1 Hominimerdicola sp. | reverse complement strand
TATATCTCATTGCTCTTTTATTATAACATATTTATCTTGTGAAGACAAGTTCTTACACTATGAAGCCTGCTTTTGAAAATGCTGATAAAAACGGCTTTGGCAAATATATGGAAGATGTTGACTGTAAGCTTTATCATACAGTGGCAGCAAAAATAAAAGAGTTGAATAGTGTAATACGCAATGACAGTTCTCTCGGAAAGGGCTTTGAGATAGGGCACAGCTATTTTGCACCCGAAGATATTTCAGTCATTGATGATGCATAGGTGCATAATGTTATTGAGTATGAGATTATCCCGCTGATAGAAGAATACTGGTTTGATGATTATAAAAAGATTTCCGACTGGACAAAAGCACTGTATCAGACAATAGGTGAGGAATATGACAGCTGATAAGGGCATTTTTATAAAGAATATATATTATATGCTGTCTTATGCCTTTCAGATATTGAAACAAGAGGACTATGAAAGCATTGCTGCCGAAAGATTTGAAAAAATACATGATTTCTTTGCAGCTATACTTGCGAGGGGTGTTTCAAGACAGCTGAAACACGGCTTCTACCATGAATATATCCCGATGAAAGAAGACTTGTCTGTAATGCGGGGCAAGCTGAATATAAACGGTACTATCAGTCTGCAAATGCAGAAAAAGCAACAACTTTCCTGTGAATTTGACGAGTTTTCAGAAGATAACATATACAATCAGATACTAAAAACTACCATATCTCGACTTGTCCGAGCAGAAGATGTTGACGCTGAACGCAGACAGACACTAAAGAAACTGCTTGTGTTTTTCGGGAATGTGAAACTGATACAGCCTGACCATATTGCATGGAACAGGCTCATTTATCAGCGAAACAACCGAAATTATGAGCTTTTGCTCAATATTTGCTATCTCGTGCTTAATGGTTTGCTCCAAACCACTGAAAACGGCAGATACAGACTTCTTGCTTTTTCTGATGAACACATGGAACGGCTGTATGAACGATTTATCCTTGAATATTACAGAGAGCATCATGCAGAGCTTGATCCGTCAGCCCAGCACATAAAATGGAATCTTACTGAAACCCCCGATAATGCAATGATACAGTTTCTGCCCGACATGAAGACAGATATCACATTAAAGAAGGACGGCAAAACGCTTATTATAGATGCAAAATATTATGGTAAAACAATGATACAGAATTTCGATAAGTCAACACTCAGATCTGCTCATCTGTATCAAATATTCGCTTATGTCAAAAATATGGATATAGAAAATACGGGTAATGTTTCGGGTTTGCTACTCTATGCCAAAACCGAAGAGGAAATTTTTCCCGACGGCGAGCCGTTTGTAATAGGTGGTAATAGCATAGGAGCAAAAACACTTGACCTTAATCAGGAATTTTCGGTAATAGCAAAGCAGCTTGATGAAATTGCATATGATCTTGTCAATAATACTTGACACATTTTATACAAACAAATTTTAGGCAGGGATGTTCACGCTTTCATAATAGCGTTTTCTCTGGACCGCAGGAGGAAGTCCACAGTTTTTCCGTGCAAGCATAGCCGAAATACTTGACAAAACACAAAAAATGGTGTAAACTATAATGTATATATTTAGTTGTAAGGGAGATTAAATTCTATTTTGTGGAAAGTGAGATGAATTCTATGGTAAATAATCATGCAAGAACACTGTTGTGCGAGCAATTTATCGCAAATAATACTATCAATCCTAAGCTTTATGAAAAATATGTTGTAAAGAGAGGTTTGAGAAATTCTGACGGCACAGGTGTAATTGCCGGTCTGACAAATATTTGTAACGTTCATGGATATGTCGTAAACGAGGGCGAGAAAGCGCCTATTGACGGTCAGCTCATTTATCGTGGATACAATGTTGTTGACCTTGTAAACAACGCTATTAAAGAAAACCGTTTCGCTTACGAGGAAATTGTTTATCTCCTGCTCATGGGTGATTTACCTAATAAGGAGGAGCTTTCGGCGTTTGTAGAGATTATTTCTGAGAGCCGTGCTTTGCCTGAATATTTCTTCGAGGATATGATTCTTAAAGCTCCTTCAAAGAATATTATGAATAAAATGGCAAGGTCTATTCTTGCACTTTATTCTTATGACGAAAACCCTGAAAATAATTCACCTGAATATGAAATGGCTACGGCTATTTCTATTATTGCTAAACTTCCGAATATTATGGTGTCGGCTTATCAGGTTAAAAAGCGTACTTTTGACGGTGCAAGCTTGTTTATGCATCCGCTTATCCCTACTCATTCCACTGCGGAAATGATTTTGTCGGCATTGCGTCCTGACAGACAGTTTACTGATGAAGAGGCTAAGATGCTTGACCTTATGCTGATTCTTCATGCTGAGCATGGCGGAGGAAATAACTCTACATTCTCATGCCGTGTGCTTACTTCGTCGGGTACTGACCCATATTCTGCATATTCTGCGGCAATAGGTTCTCTAAAAGGTCCTCGTCACGGCGGCGCTAACCTAAAAGTTTCAGCTATGCACGAGTGCATTAAGGATAATGTTTCCAACTGGGACGATGAAGGCGAAATTGCAGACTTTTTGAGAAAAATCCTCAGAAAAGAGGCTTTTGACAAGACAGGTCTTATTTACGGCATGGGACATGCTGTTTATACACTTTCTGACCCAAGAGCTGTAATTTTGAAGGAAAACGCTTGGAAACTTGCACAGGGTACTGAATTTGAGAAGGAGTTCAGACTGCTTGAACATGTTGAGGAACTTACTCCACAGCTTTTTGCTGAGGTGACAGGTCATGATAAGGTTATGTGTGCGAATGTGGATATGTATTCTGGATTTGTATACAGAATGCTAGGTATTCCTGAGGACTTGTTCACACCATTGTTTGCTGTATCAAGAATGGCAGGCTGGTGTGCTCACAGGTTTGAGGAACTTGTAACCGGAAAGAGAATTATCAGACCTGCATACAAGGCTGTTGCTCCTGAAAAGAAATATATTCCACTTGATGAAAGATAATAGAAATCTCCCCGAGAAGAATGTTCCTCTCGGGGAGATTTTTTGTGATAACATCGCCTTTATGACCGATGCTACGACTTAAATTTTTTTCTTTTAGAACTTTTTTCTGCATCAGCCTGTTCTTTGAGGGCGAGAACTGCCTCACGAACTTTTTCCATAAGCTGTTCGGGAGTTTCGCCGTTTGGATATATCGGCTTGCCGTAGTAAACGGCAACCTTGTATTTTTTCATATGTTTCCAGTCGAAAAGTTTAGGCATTTTTTGTTTTGGAGGGAAAATTTCGTGTCCGCCTTTTATATAAGCCGGAACAATAGGTGAATCTGTTTCAATAGCCAGAATTGCCGCTCCGCTCTTGAATTTGCCCATTTCTCCGGTTTTGCTTCTCGTGCCCTCAGGGTGAACAAGTACACCCCATTTCTCTGAAAGCTTAGTTCTAAGCGCCTGCATGGATTCCTTAACCTGTCCGCCTCTGTCCACAGGCACCATTCCGCCCGCTCGAATAATTATTTTGTGGAAAAAACCGTTTGTAAAAAGCTCTTTCTTAGCCATACAGCAGAATTTTGCAAATCTATCACGCTTGAAATTCTGAGTCAGAAACAGAAAATCAAAATTTGAAACATGGTTTGCACAGATAATATATCCGTTTTCTTCCGGCAGATAATGGTCATTGTGAACTTTAACCTCATAAACCGTACGGGTAAGATTGCGGAAGAATCGATAAATCCGATAGTCGATTTTTTTCTTGTCCAGCGGATAAATCATTGATTTTACAGTAGTTTTCCTTATTCTGTTAGGGTTAAGAACAAGACTTATGAGCCTTCCTACCGTCATGTCTTTTGTAAGTACATCGTCAACCTTTACTCCGCTGAAACTTTCGATTTCAATGGCAAGCTCGATTGCCGACAGAGAGTCAATAGTGTATTCCTGCAAGAATTTAGTTGACATTTTAACCTCGTCAGGCGAAACATTACCAATCTTAGCAACCGCATTTTTTACAAGCTGGGCGATGTCAGTAGAATCAGTGTGAGGCTTTTTCTTATCCTCTTTCTGACTGTTAAACTGGTCTATTGAATCTTCCATAACCATTTTTTTCAGCAGATATCTTTTAGGCTTGCCAATGGCGGTTCTTGGAATTTCATTTACAAAATGAATAGCCGAAAGCTTCATTGCCTGATTAAGTCCCGAACTTATTCCCATAAGCTTTTTGCGAATATCTTCATGGAAAGCCTTTTCGGCAACCACAAAAGCATGAACTTCATCGTAACTTCCGTCACCCGCAGGAACTCCGCAGACAACAAGTTCATCAGCATTTTCAATATTCAGATAAGCCGCCTCAATATCATCGGGAGCAACCTTTTTTCCCGTAGCAAGAACAATGTTTTCCTTGCATCTGCCAAGAATCAAAATATTTTTATGTTTATTAAAGTTACCTAAATCTCCCGAATGGAACCAACCGTCAGCAGTAAAAGCCTGTCTGGTAGCCTCCTCGTCATTAAAATACCCCAGCATCATATAAGGTGATTTAATGAGAATTTCACCGCTGTGGTCAATTTTGAGTTTAACATCAGGGTAAGCACGTCCGCAGGAATTTGTAGTAATATTCTTTATTGTATTTCCGATAGTAGGAATACTTGTTTCGGTAGCGCCGTAATTATTTAGTATATTAAAACCTGCACCGTAATAAAAATCGCAGGTTTCCTGAGTCATCGGCGAGCCGGCACTGCAAAGGATTTTTGTTCGTCCTCCGAAAGCGTCATGAATTTTTCCGAAAAGCTTTTTGCCCATGTTAATTCCGAAAATCTTACGCATTTTAAATGCAACAGGGAACATGGTCTTAAAAAGAACAGACGAGGATTTTTTTGAATTAACCTGCTTGACGATCTGTGTTTTCAGCAACTCATAAACCTTTGGAACACCCGGAATAATAGTAGGTTTGAACTCTTTAAAACCTCCGGTAAGCCCCTTAGCATTAAGTGATTGAATAAATCCAACCGACGCACCTAATATCATTGGAGCAATTACCTGAGCAAACAGACCGTAAATATGGCTGTTGGGAAGAATACCAAGAAACACATCACTGTCGTCAATGCCGTTGCAGTCGCACACCATTCGGCAGGATTTTATCTGCGATTCATGAGTGTGCATTATTCCCGATGCAGTTTTGGTTGTTCCGCTGGAAAAAATGATTACAGCAATTTTTTCATCTCCTGCCATACCGCTTCTGTCAGGCTGCTTACAGCTTCCTTCTGCCAATTCAAGCTGTCTGAAAAGCTGAAGTATCGGAACATTTTCTAAAATTCCAATTTCATTTATAACCTTTGGAGAGGCAATCAGACATGAAAGCTGAGCCTTTTTCACAAGAGCAGCCAGCTCTTTCTTGGGCAAAGAACTGTCAATAAGCACTGCGGTTGCATTGATTTTAGCGCAAGCCATAAAAGCCATGTTCCAGTAAGGGCAAGCCTCTGATGCAATGCCTACTCTGTCGCCTGCCTGAATACCGATTTCTGTCAATTTGTTTGCAAATCTGTCAGTCAGCTGCAAAGTTTTTGCATAAGTAAATTCTGTAACAATGCCCTCACTGTCAAGAATAGAAATAGCGGTCTTGCTATAATGGCTCATAGCCGCCTTACGCATTTCAAGATATATGTTCATTACTGATTTTCCTCCGATTTTTCCAGTTCAATTAAAGCCTCCGCCGCAATATCAAGTCCTTCTGCGAGGCTTAACAGATTGTCGGTTCCCAGTCTGTCCATAAAAAAGTCAAAATATTTCTGCACGTTTTTGCGTTTTATGTCAAGAAATTCAATTCCTTCCTTTGTGATTTCAACCTGAATTCTCCGTCTGTCGGATTTGGAATTTGAAAGCTTTACCCTGCCTTTCTTTTCAAGAGCGGAAAGCACCGATGTAACCCTCTGACGGGATATAAGCAAATCCTTGCTTATATCCGAAGGATAAACCGTTTCGCCGTTGCAGGTATAAATATACAGCAGAACTTTGGTTTCCCCTTGACAAAATTCCTCCATATTTTCCATAAATTTAGTCTGGTAAAGCCTTTGAATTGTATTTCCAATTTTATTAAAAATTTCTTCTGTTGATAATTCGTTTTTTGTATTCAATATTCACCCCTCCATAATATCATATCAAAAAGTCAATCGTGATGATAATCAACACTATTGATTATACACCCCCATTACTGATTTGTCAATAGATTTTTTGCAAAATTCGCAAATCCCTAGAAAACTTTGTTTTTTCTGACCAAAGTAACCAAAACTCCTTAATATCATATAATAAAGAAAAATGATATTGAGGAGTTTTTCTATGATAAAATCATGTGCCTGTAACAGACAGGAAATTACAAACACAATGCGAAAGCTATGGTCCCAGCACGTTTACTGGACTCGTTTTTTCATAATCAGCACCGCCGAAGAGCTTGCCGACTTAAAGTATGTTACCGACAGACTGCTTGAAAATCCGGGTGACTTTGCCAATGCTCTCATAAAGTTTTACGGAGAGAAAAAAGCAAATGAATTCAAAAAACTTCTGACGGAACATTTGCAAATTGGTGGAGATTTAGTCAATGCCGACAAGGATAAAAACACAGAGAAAGCTAACGAGCTGCGGAAAAAATGGTACAAAAACGCAGATGAAATTGCCATATTTCTATCATCAATTAATCCTTATTGGAGCAGACAAAAATGGCAGAACATGATGTACAGTCATTTGAGCATGACCGAAAAAGAGGCAGGTTTAAGGCTGAAAAAGGAATATCCAAAAGATATTGAAATGTTCAATATGATAGAAAACGAGGCTCTTGAAATGGCTGATTATATGTCCGCAGGAATCATCCGACAATTCTGCTGTAACCGATAGAAAAATGTACATTATAATTTAAACGGACGAACAGTATTCAATGTTCGCCCGTTTGTTTTTATACCAGATTATTCTTCACCGCAAAAACCGCAAGCTGAGTTCTGTCCTTCAAATGCAGCTTTTCAAGAAGTTTTGAAATATTGTTTCTAACAGTTCCCTCTGCAAGAAAAAGCTTTGACGCAATTTCTTTATTATCATAACCCTCCGAAATCAGCACAAGAATTTCATTTTCACGCTGAGTAAGATTGTAGCTTTCAATGGAGGCAGGAGAAGAAACTATATTCTGCTTTATGGAAGTGAAAATATTTGCACCGAATACGCTCATTCCACCGCTTACCGCTTTTATAGAATTAATTATTTTATCGTTTTCCATTTCTTTAAGTATGTATCCGTCAGCACCGCTGGAAATTGCTTTCTGAACTGTGGCTGAGTCATCAAATGTAGTAAGCACAAGCACTTTTATATCCGGAAAATGCTGTTTAATTTGTCTTGTACCATATTCGCCGTCAAAATCAGGCATACGCATATCCATAAGCACCACATCGGGTCTGAACTTTATACAAAGCTCAAAAGCCTCTTTTCCATTGCCGGCACAGCCTGAAACCTCCAACTCGCTGTCGGTACTGAGCACCGCTTCAAGTCCCTGACGAAGAATAGGAATATCGTCTGCAATTATAACCTTAATCATAATACTTTGCTTGCCTCCCTTTCAGTTATCTGTTCAGCTTTTTGACCAATCGGTATTTTTATAATAGTGCTGAAACCGTTTCCTGCACTTGAATTAAACACAACCGTACCTCCAAGAGCCTCTATCCGCTGTGAAATTCCTTTCAATCCGTCATGCATTGAGATATTTTCACAGCCCCTGCCGTTATCGAAAATGTAAAGTTCAAGTCCTTTTTCAAGAAGTTTCAGAATTATATCCATTCTGTCCGCCCCCGAATATCTAAGGCAGTTAGTTATAATTTCACGAACGCTGTCATAAATCGCCCTTACGCAAAAACTGTGCCTTTCGTCCTCAATTCCCTGAACGCAGAAATCAATCTGCATATCTCTTACAGCGTCTGTAATGGTTTTTATTGCTCCTGTAACAGAGTTAAGGAACGTTGCGTCACGCAGATTGTTTATTGAACAGCGTAACTGAGTTATTCCGCTTCTTGACAGCGACTCTGTTTCATTGAGATATTCTTTGATTTTAGAAACGTCAGCATTGTTTTTTATTTTCCCAACTTCCATTTGCGACAGTCTAGCCAGCGAGCTTATCATTGTAAAAGTATGTCCTGCCGTATCGTGAACTTCCTGAGCAATTCTGTTTCTCTCCTGCTCAATAGCAAGGCTCTGTTCTGCTGCGGCAAGCTCATTGGTTCGCTCTATCAGCTCATAATATCTTGTAATATCCGACACGATAATCAATCGGGCAAGCAATCTCCCTTTATCATCTCGGCATTTATAGCCTTTAAGACTAAGTATTCTCCCCTCTTTGGAAATCTCCTCATATTCAAAGTTTTCGGAAATCTTCTTTCCGCCCCAAGCCGTAATATTTTCTATTAAATTGTCATATTCAAGTTTCGGAGTAATATCCAAGTGTTTTTTTGCAGAATTGCTTAAATATGTAATGTGTCCGTACTTATTAAAAATTACAACTCCTTCTTCAATGCTGTTTAAAGCGTCCTCAAATGCCACCGCATTAACGTTAAGAAATCCATAGCGGTAAGTAGCAAAAAGAACCAAAACGCTTGAAAGTCCGAGCGACAGCGGAGTAAGCTTAATGCCTTGACTTATGATACCCGAAAGGGTAAAAAGATTAAACACAAGAGGTATCGCCACACCGAAGGCTAAAAGCACCGCCTGACCTCTTGAATACTGCCTGTTGGTAAAGCATTGACGAAAAATCATTACAAGTCCCGACAGCATACAAAGGTATATAAACGCCTGATTAATATAGAACCCAATTCCATAAGAAAGATCGTTCATAGTAAGAACAGCATAATAATGATTATGAAAAGGATTTGTAATACTTAAAGCATATATTGCCCCCGCTATACAAAACAACAGCGTAACAAATGCCCTGGGCGGCTTTTTCTCTGCATAATGCAAAGAAAACAATAGCCAGAACGGGCCTATAAAACAAATACCCAAATTGGCAATATTATAGCTGATAATAAGCTGCATATCTGTCACACAGAATCCTTCTATAAGCTCCGATATAAGCCACAAAATTATAGTAGACTGACAGCCTATAAATGAATAGGTCATGACATTTCGGTTAGCCCTGAGCATAAGCCAGCATATACTGCAACCCATTGCAATCATAGCAAACACATATAAAATTGTAAATACAATATCCATTTTATACTCCATTTTTAACAACACTTTCAAGCGAACACCACAAGGGGAAGTGGCATTCGCTTGAATTTATAATATTATTATAACTTATAAGCTTGTATAATTCAATAGTTTATATTGTCCAGTCCTCAAAAAATCTTCCTGCTCTCGCTTTCATATTTTCACCGCTGTGGCTCTTGCAGTATTCGTTTATAGCAGCCACTGCAATCAAGAGAATACCTACCAACAGAAGATATACCCACCAGTCCACCTCGGAAAGAAAACGTCGCATTGAATATATTGTAAGTCCCGCCATTGAACATGAGGACGCTACAAACCAGCTTTTTCTTTTCTTCATAAAGGAATACATAAGTATTATCAATGCACACGAAAGCACAATCAGAGTATTAACAAGAACGTCAAAACGAAGTGCGTCAAAAACAAGATATGCAAATGCTAATATATTCACCCAGTGACCGAAACTGCTTTTTTTCCAGATACGCTTAACAGACTCGCCGAACAATACAATGGGGATAAGATTCAGTTTGTTGGCGAAAATCTGCTTTTCGGGAACAAGGAACGGTCTTTCATAGAACGCTATGCAGGAGAAAATAACCGAGCCTGTCAGCACAATCTGATTAAGGTCCGACTTGTTTTCCTTTCTGTAAAGATTGAGCATGAACAGTGCCAGCATAATATATGCTATAAATCCCCACAAATCATAGTTTGGCATATTGTATGCTCTATCATATAAAATATTAAGCGGAGCTAATATCATTGCATAGGCAGGAGCGTTGAATACAACTTTCTGCGAATCGTTTGCGAATAGCTTTTCCTTGAAAACAACTCTTGACAAAACTGCAAGCAATAGGAAAAACACAGTTACCATGATAAATTGTCCCTGATGGTAATTCTCCCAGTTTTCTCTGTTTATATATGCAATCTGACCAATAGCCAAATATAATGCTGCCACAGGCATAAATGAAAGCACATTGTTTCTTGCTGTCGTGCATAAAACAAACAGGATACAGCTCAGAACCATAACCGATATCAGCAAAGAAAGGCTTGTAAACATGTCGGAACAATACAATGCCATTAATCCGCTTGCAAAGCTGAAAGCATACTGCATTGACTCAAATCTACGGTCTGAATTTCTGATTGAGAATACGCCTGACAAAAGCATATAAACTATCATACTGAGAAGCATTATGATATTGTCATCAACATCTGCATAAACCTCAATTCCTGCAAAGAATCCCATAACAGGCACCGGAGTAAGCCACTTCATTACCGCAAGATGAGGTCTGTCCT
>JBJERA010000092.1:0-10559 GCA_051882035.1 Hominimerdicola sp. | reverse complement strand
TCTGCCATTTCAAGCATATATCTGTCTCTTGCAACTTTTGCAAGAATAGATGCCGCCGCAATCGCCTGAGATTTTGCGTCGCCCTTGACAACGCTTTCCGCAGTACAATCAAGCTGTGGAATCTTATTCCCGTCAATCAGACAAATATCAGGCTTTGTATCCAAATCCTCAACTGCCCTTTTCATTGCAAGCATAGCACAGTTAAGAATGTTTATCTCCTCGATTTCCGCAACGGTAGCCGTCTGAATTGAAAAATCCAAAGCCTTTTCGGTTATCTCGTCAAAAAGCTCCTCACGCTTTTTAGCTGTAAGCTTTTTACTGTCATTAATCCCCTCGATAACCGTATCCTTATCAAAAATAACCGCCGCCGCAAAAACGTCCCCTGCCAAAGGTCCTCTGCCTGCCTCATCGCAGCCGCACACAATAGGATAATCCTTCCTATACCCGCAGTCAAATTCATAAAGAATCATATCAGCAATCCTCCGGACGTTCAAGACTTAGCTTACCTATCGTACCGTTTCTGAACTCGTCCATAACGGTAATAGCTGCTCTCTCAGTATTGATTTCTCCGCCTGAAATAAGGAAACCACGCTTTTTGCCGATACGCTGCAAAATTTCATATCCCACAACACAGCCAATCGTTTCCTCGTCCGCAGGCTCAATATCCTCAGTAGTAATATTATACCTTTTTTCAATCAGCTCACGATAATTTTCATTAAGATATTCCAGCAGACGGCAGGCAAGATATTCAATATCCATAACATCATCCTTGACTGCTCCCGTAAACGCAAGCCTTTCGCCAACAAGCTTATCTTCAAATTTCGGCCACAGAACTCCCGGCATATCAAGCAGTTCAAAACCGTCTTCCAACTTAACCCACTGCTTGCCTCTTGTAACACCCGGTCTGTCCTCAACCTTTGCAAGCTTTGCACCTGCAAGCCTATTAATAAATGAGGATTTTCCCACATTAGGAATACCTACAATCATAATTCTTATAGGTCTGCCCGTCATGCCCTTGCTGTTCCACTTATCAATAGTATCAGCAAGAAGTTCTTTCAATTTCTGATAAAATTTGTTTACATTCTTTCCGCTCCGACAATCTGTTGCCAGCGCAATAATTCCCTGCCTGTCATAGTAATCGATCCACATTTTAGTAATCTCAGGATCGGCAGAATCCGCCTTATTTAAAAGAACAAGTCTGGGCTTTGAACCGACTATTCGTTTCATTTCGGGATTTCTGCTTGAATATGGAATCCTTGCATCAGTAATTTCCACCACAGCGTCAACCAGCTTTAAATTAGACGCCATAATACGTCGTGTTTTCGCCATATGTCCCGGAAACCATTGTACATGAGAAACTTCGCTCATAAAATCACCACTCCGCACAAAAATGCGTGGACTACTTGCCCCCTTTCATCAAATCATTCAATCCAGCCAAGCTCGCCCTGCTGGGAATAAATCCTGAGCACCGCCTTGCCAGCAATATCCTTCTCCGGAATAAGACCAATGGAACGGCTGTCCGTAGAATTGTTACGGTTATCGCCCATTACAAAAATATAACCATAAGGCACAAAATACTCATAAATGCCTTTTTCCTCATTAAAATACTGAGAATCAAAATAAGCCTCGTTGAAAAAGTCCTCAGCAATATAATCCTCTTCCAACACCACATCATTGACCGTAACAGTATTATTTTCTAAATCTATTCTGACCCACTCATTAGCCGTTCCAATAACTCTTTTTATAATAGTTTCATTCAACGATTCAGAATTTACAACCACAATATCCCCGTCCTTAGGGGTATAAAAAAGATGTGTCATAACAAGTCTGTCCCCATTATGCAGAGTATGCTCCATAGAACTGCCCTGAACAACTGCAATCCTGAACAAAAAAGTAAAAACCAATATTACCAGAAATACTGAAAATGCTAAAATTTCCAAGAAATCAAGAAAGATATCAAACTTACTTGTTCGCCTCGATAGAGTATTTATACTGCTTTTCATTCAATTTTACCAAAGGACTCAAAAGGATACAGTCTGAAAACCGCATGACCAAGTATATTTTCAAGCTTTACAAAGCTTACCTTTGCACGGCTGTCAGTAGAATGGTTTCTGTTATCTCCAAGAACAAAAATAGTACCCTCAGGAACTACATACTCATAAACTCCGTCCTCAACCATATAATCAGTATCAAAAAGTCCCGTATCTATCATAGTTTCTTTATTTGTATCATTGGAAATTTTCTCACCGTTTACTGTTACAGTATTGGAATTATAGTCAATTCTTACCGTATCGCCTGCAACGCCGATACACCTTTTAATAATGGTCTTATTGATCTCATAGCTGTTAACAACCACAATATCTCCTCTTTCAGGAGTATAATTAATATGGCTGATAATAAGCCTGTCGCCGTCAATAAGAGTATTATTCATTGACGGACCGTCCACAAGCACAATTCTGAAAAAGAATGTAAACAACAGCACAATGACAAACATTGCAAACACGAATGATTCAGCCCATTCCAGAATCTCGTCCACAAGGCTCACAGGCTTTTTCTCTTTCAAATCATCAGGCTCGGCTGATTTTGCCAATTCAATATCTTCTTCGCTGACATTACCTATTTTTTTATTGTCGTCCATAATTCTGCCTCTATTCTATACACAAACTAATTAAGCGAACAAATCCTCGCATAATCATATAGATTTATTATATCAAATTCCACCGCAAATTACAAGACCTTTGTCAAAAAAAAAGAAGATATATTAAGAAATTTTCATTAAATAATCACACAATTAACGCATAAAATAAGAGCCGACAATTCTGCCGGCTCTATATTTTGAAGAATTATCTGATAGCTTCCTTAACCTTAGCAGCCTTACCAACTCTGTCACGAAGATAATAGAGCTTAGCACGGCGTACCTTACCGTTTCTTACAGTCTCAACCTTTTCAACAACAGGTGAGTGTACAGGAAAAACTCTCTCAATACCGCAGCCGTGAGCTACACGACGAACAGTAAATGTCTCGTTGATACCGCCGTGCTTCTTAGCAATAACAGTACCCTCGAAAACCTGAATTCTGGACTTGTCGCCCTCTGTAATTCTAACGTGTACCTTTACAGTATCACCAACGTTTACAACAGGCATATCAGCCTTCAAGCTTGAATTTGAAATAAGTTTCAATGCGTCCATCTTAAAAAATCCTCCTTATATTTTCAGATATTCATACGCTTTATGGCAAAACCCTTGATTCTGCAAAGCCAGAGGACTATCCGCTTTAATGTCACCCTTATGGGCAGGCATTAATTCTCGTCGTGGAAACCGACGGTCAATCAAATGCTTTAATATTATATCACACTTTCTTTCTTATTGCAAGCATATTCATGTAAATTTTTCGCCATTGGCAAGCATAATCTTTGTGCGTTCTATACAAATCTCATCACACTTTACATTTTCTAAATCAAAATAAGCGTCCATAACCACGTTTGCATTCAAATTAAAATCATTTCCCGCAGGCAGTTTAAGCGTAACAACAGTTTCTCTGTCCGTATTGTCACTGGAAATCACATTAATATGAGGCTTTATGTCAACCATGTTAACGCCTTTTTTCTTGGAACGCTTTTCAATTTCAATGGTTTCACGCCCCATAAAGTTCTCAAAAAGCATCTTTGCCTGGCTTGGAGTTTTATCGCTCGTAAAACGGATTTCATACTCCGCCCACTTTATTTCCGTATGCTTGTGAACCGGCTTGCCAACGGAAATAATCTCCATATCATACGGCAGCTGTGCGTCAAGACGCTCTTTGATTTCATCAAACGGCAATTCCTCCGTCAGCGCAATATCCATAATTTCCGTACGGCTGTCAGTTCCCAAAGGCAGTGCCAGCGGAAACATTATATAAACGTGCGGATTAAATCCCTGAGTGTACCACACCGGCAGACCTGCACGTTTAATAGAACGCTGCATCGCTCTCATAAAGTCAAGATGAGAGATGTATTTCGCCCTGCCGAATTTTCCATAAACCAGTCTGTATTCATAACGCTGAACAACAAGATTTACATTTTTAGGTTCCAGATACTTTGCCACAGTAAACACCTCCGCATTCAGCTTTTATTCCGCAGCCCGAACAGCCCTCTTTACAGTTTCTTGTAGTCTGAGCCTCATGAGCCTTTTTGTTTTCTCTGACCAGAAATTCATGAGAAACAAGATAGTCAAGGTGCGACCAAGGCATTACCTCGTCGTAGGAACGTCGGCGGTTGGCATAAAAAGCAGTATCGATCCCACATTCTTCAAAAGCCTCCATCCACTTGTCGAACATAAAATATTCGTCCCAGCCGTCAAGATAACAGCCTTTTTTCCATGCAGTATAGATAACTTTTCCAAGACGTCTGTCACCTCGTGCAAGAACAGCCTCCAAGACAGAAGTTTTTTGCTGATGAGTTGAAAGACGGATTTTCTTGCTTGTTATGCTCTTGAACAGATGATTTTGCTTTTCAACAATTTCCTCAGGAGTAGCCTGCGGTTCAAATTCAAAAGGAGTAAACGGCTTTGGCACAAAGGTGGCAGTAGAAACAGAAATCTGAACATTTCTGCCACGCTTTTCCTTTGGAGTTTCATAATACAAATCGAGAACCTTCTGAGCAAGATTGGCAATACCCTCAATATCCTCCAATGTTTCGTCAGGAAGTCCCAGCATGAAATACAGTTTCACATTGGAATAACCGCCCTCAAAAGCCATTTTGCAGGTACGCATTATTTCTTCCTCAGTAATATTCTTATTGATGACATCACGCAAACGCTGAGTTCCCGCCTCCGGTGCAAAGGTCAGACCGCTTTTGCGTACAGCCTTGATTTTCTCCAAAAGCTCTTCACTGAAATTATCAAGCCTGAGTGACGGCAAAGCAAGATTGATTTTCTCCTCATCAGTATAATCTGCAAGACTATCCAAAAGCTGATTTATTTTCGTATGGTCGCTTGTGGACAAGGAGGAAAGAGAAACTTCCTCATATCCCGTCTGCTCGCAAAGGCATTTGGTTTCCTTTTTAATAGTATCAACGCTTTTTTCTCTGAACGGACGATAAATAAATCCAGCCTGACAGAATCTGCACCCTCTGATACAGCCACGAAGAACCTCCACAACCGCTCGGTCATGAACAATCTGAGTAAACGGCACAACAAAGCTGTCCGGATAATAAACGCTGTCCAAATTCTTGATGATACGCTTTTTTACTTTTGCAGGGGCTTCGGGAACATTTTGGGTAATACTTTTTACAGTTCCGTCCTCGTTATAGTCAACATCATAGAAAGACGGAACGTAAACTCCCTCAATTTTTGCAGCCTCTCGGAGAAATTCTTCTTTTGTGGGATTGGTCGGTTTCATTTTCTCGTAAAGAGAAAGAATTTCCATATTGACTTCTTCTCCCTCTCCAAGCACGAAAATATCAAAAAAGTCGCACAGCGGTTCAGGATTGCACACGCATGGACCTCCGCCGATAATAATAGGCATAAGATTTTTTCTGTCTTTTGCAAGCACCGGAATACCTGCCAAATCAAGCATTTCAAGCACATTATTAAATGAAAGCTCGTATTGCAGAGTAAATCCGATAAAGTCAAATTCAGTCAGCGGATCAAGACTTTCCAGAGCGTAAAGAGGAATATCATTCTCTCTCATCAGAGCCTCAAAATCCTTTTCGGGCATGAAAACACGCTCGCACCACCAATTCGGAACAGTGTTCTTCAAGCCATAGAGAATTTTCATGCCTAGATGCGACATTCCCACATCATAAGTATCGGGGAAACAAAAGGCAAAACGCACGTCAACCTTAGACTTATCCTTAACAATACTTCCATGCTCACCGCCGATATATCGTGACGGCTTTTGTATTTTCAGCAAAAGCTTTTCAACTTTTCTTTTAATTTCTTCCAAATTTATACCTCCGCCAAATCAAAACTAACGGGCGGATAATCTCCGCCCCTACTGTTTACCGTAGGAACGAACAATGTTCGCCCGTTTCGCAAATTATTTAAGATATTTTTACGGAATCAATCTGTTAATATCTCTTGGGAACATTGAAGTTTCACGGATATTATTCTTGTTAAGCAGCTTCATAAGCAGTCTTTCAAGACCGATTCCCAGTCCGCCGTGAGGCGGCAAACCGTACTTGTGTGCTTCAAGATAATTCTTGAAATCCTCAGGATCAAGTCCCTGAGCCTTCATTTTAGCTACCTGCTCGTCATAATCGTGAATTCTCTGTCCGCCCGAAGTAATTTCAAGTCCTCTGAACAACAGGTCGAACTTGTATGCCTCTCTTGGATCCTCTCTTGAATTCATTGCATAGAACGGAGGCTTTGAAGATGGAAAATGAGTTACGAAAATAAAGTCTGAATTATACTTCTCTTTTGCATATTTGCAAAGATTTACCTCGTCCTCAGGATCAAGGTCAAACTTCTTGCCGCTGCCCTCTCCGCCTCTTAATAGCTTGATAGCGTCGGCAAACTTAATAGACGGAATCTCAGTAATCTCAGGAATATCAGCTTCAAGAATTTTAATCTCGTTCTGATAGTTTTCCTTAATATACTCAAACATTGATTTAAGCATTGCAGATTCCATTGCCATTACGTCGTACATGCTGTCAATATAACCCATTTCAAAGTCAAGACCTATATACTCGTTAATATGACGAGATGTTGCGTGCTTTTCTGCACGATAAACAGGGGCAATTTCATAAACCCTGCCGAAATAAGCTACCGCTGTCTGCTTGTAGAACTGAGGTGACTGGTTAAGGAAAGCGTGTTTTCCGAAATAGTCAAGAGCAAAAATATTTGCTCCGCCCTCTGCTCCCTGAGCAACAATCTTAGGCGAATGAATTTCAGTAAAGTCATTCTCATGCATGAACTTGTGCATACCATGAACAAGTCCTTCCTGCAACTTGAAAATAGCTCTCTCATAAGGATTTCTCAGAGAAACAGCTCTGTTATCAAGATTTGTTTCGATTGTACAATTAAGTCTGCCTTGTGAAATTTTCAGCGGCATTTCAGCGGCAGGAGTAGAAATAAGCTTGATTGATGAAAGTTCAATCTCAATGCCTGCTGCATCTTTCTTATTCTCCTTGACAGTACCCTTAACATTTACATAGAATCCCTCACGGATACCCTCAATGGAATCCTTACACTTATCAGAGGAATAAACAGTCTGGATAACGCTTCTTGTTGTTCTTACAACGATAAACGCAATACTGCCCATATTCTTAACCTTATGAACGCAAGCAGAAAATTCAACCTCTCCGCCGATATTATTATAAGCCTCAGAAATATCAAAATTCTTTTTCAGCTTGTCAGTGCCGACCATGAGCATATCTCCGTCAGAATACGGAACATACTTATCTGTATTTTCATACTTTGTAAGCTTTGAGGTATCAATAAAGTTATCCTCAACCTTTTTGTCAGCCTTTTCAGCATTTGCAGAACTTTCAGCAAGAGCTTTCAGCTTGCTTTCAAGAACTTCCTTGATAATTTTAGGAGTAGCAGTTCCCTTCAAAGCCTTTGTACACTGTCCCATAATAAAGCCGAATACTTTTGTTTCACCGTTCTTATACTGTTCAACCTGAGCTGAATTTTCAGCAAGAATTGCGTCAATTCCTTCCTCAACCTTAGCAGTATCAACTGTAATAAGATAACCCTTAGCCTTAGCAATATCCTCAGGCTTTCCGCCCTTTTCAACCATTTCTCTGAATACAGCCTTAGCGTCATTCTTAGAAATCTTTTCGGTATCAGCCATTTCAACCAGCTTTGCAAAATCCTCAGGAGTAAAGCTTATATTGTTAATATCAATCTCACCAAGATTTACACGTCGCATAAACTCACCGAGAACGAATACTGCAACGCTTTTAGGATTATTGTATGCCTTAACAGCAGACTCATAAAAATCAGAAATAATCTTAGACTGAATGAGAATATTAGCGTCCTGCTTTGAAATACCGTAATTCTCAATATAATTCTTCATTCTTCTGTTAGGAAGTTCAGGAAGCTTTGCTCTGATTTCGTCAAGCATTTCATCGGTAAAATTAACTTGCAGAATATCAGGCTCAGGGAAATATCTGTAATCGTGAGCGTTTTCCTTGGAACGCATGGAAGTTGTCTTATCACGATTAGCATTATAACGTCTTGTTTCCTGAATAACTCTCTTTCCTGCTTCAAGCAGAAGTGCCTGTCTTTTTTCCTCGTACTTGATTGCACGTCCAACAGATTTAATGGAGTTAATATTCTTAATCTCGGCACGAGTACCGAATTCCTTAGCGTCAGGCTTCATAAGAGAAATATTTACGTCGCATCTCAAAGAACCCTGCTCCATTTTACAGTCGCAAACACCTGCATACTGCAAAAGGAGTGAAATCTGCTCAACGAAAGCCATAGCCTCCTCAGCGGAAGAAATATCAGGTTCAGTAACAATTTCGATAAGCGGAATACCGCATCTGTTATAGTCAGCCATTGAAATTCCGTTAAAATCGTCATGGACAAGCTTTCCTGCGTCCTCTTCAAGATGAATACGGTTAATGCGAATATTCTTCTTTACACCGTTTACCTCGATTGGAACAAGTCCGTCAATACATAAAGGTCTTTCAAGCTGTGAAATCTGATAAGCTTTCGGCAGGTCAGGATAGAAATAGTTCTTTCTGTCAAAAACAGAGAATTTATTGATATTGCAGTTAAGTGCAAAACCAGCCTTTACGGCATACTCAACAGCAGTCTGATTTATTACAGGCAAAGTACCCGGCATACCTGTACATACAGGACAGCATCGTGAGTTCTGGTCACCACCAAACTCAGCGGAGCAGGTACAGAATACCTTTGATTTTGTAAGCAATTCGGCGTGGATTTCAAGACCGATGACCGTTTTCCATTTTTCCATTTGTCTTTTCCTCCCTTAAAGCTTTGGTGCGACAGGGGTAAAGCCCTGCTCGTAAGCGTCAGCAACCTGCAAAACGGTTGTTTCGTCAAATTTTCTTCCGATAACAGACATACCGATAGGCATACCGTTCTTATCATATCCGCAAGGAGTAGAAATAGCAGGAAGTCCCGCAATATTTACAGTTACCGTACAGATATCAGCCTGATACATCTGAACAGGGTCGGCAGTTTTTTCAGGACTGTACGCAACGGTCGGAGTAGTAGGAGTAAGCACAACGTCGCACTTAGCAAAAATATCCTCATACTCTTTTCTGATTAGCTGTCTTAAAGCCAGTGCCTTTCTGTAATAAGCGTCATAATAACCGCTTGAAAGAGCATAGTTTCCAAGAAGAATTCTTCTCTTTACCTCATCGCCGAAGCCCTCTGAACGTGACTTTGTAACAAGCTCCTCATAGCTGTCAGCCTTTGCGGTTCTGTAACCGTACTTGATTCCATCAAATCTTGAAAGGTTTGACGCAGCCTCAGCACAAGCAAGGAGATAATAGTCAGGAACAGCATATTTCAGCGAAGGCATGGAACACTCCACAAGCTCCGCACCCATAGCCTTATATTCATCGGCAGCTTTCATAACAGCTGACTTGATTTCCTCGTCGATACCCTCAGCAAAAAATTCCTTAGGCAAAGCGATTTTTATACCCTTTACAGACTGACCGATTTTAGAAGTAAAATCAGGAACTTCAACCTTTGCACTTGTTCCGTCGTGAGGGTCGTAGCCACAGATAGTATTAAGAATAATCGCACAATCGTGAGCGTCCTTTGCGATAGGCCCAATCTGGTCAAGAGATGACGCAAAAGCCACAAGTCCGTAACGTGAAACACGGCTGTAAGTAGGCTTGATTCCCGTAACTCCGCAAAAAGCCGCAGGCTGTCTGATAGAACCGCCTGTATCAGAACCCAAAGCGCATGGTGCAAGACCTGCCGCAACAGCCGCAGCAGAACCTCCGGAAGAACCTCCCGGAACGCAGTTAATATCATAAGGGTTCTTAGTCTTTGCAAAAGCAGAAGTCTGAGTTGAACCGCCCATTGCGAACTCGTCCATAGACGCTTTTCCCAGCATTACAATATTTTCGCTGTCCAGCTTTTCCATAACAGTTGCATTGTAAGGCGGAACAAAATTGCCGAGAATCTTTGAGGCACAAGTAGTTCTTACACCCTCAGTACAGATATTATCCTTAATTGCCATAGGAATACCTGTAAGAGCCTTAGCCTCACCGCTGTCGATAATTTTCTGTGCGGACTCAGCCTGCTTTAATGCACCCTCTTCGCATACAGTTATATAACTTTCAATCTTAGAATCATATTTCTTTATATTGCCAAGATATTCCTCAGTAAGCTCTTTCGCAGAAATCTTCTTTTCATCGAGAGCCTTACGCATATCTCGGATTTTCATTGATGATACGTCCAAAATTCACACTACCCTTCTGTTTTATTTATTCAACTACCTTAGGAACAACAAAGCAGTTATTCGTATTTACAGCATTCTGCAAAACCTTAGGTGTAGGCATTGATTCGTCTGCAACGTCCTCACGCAGATCATTCAGATAAACGTCATGATTATCTTTGAGTGCGTCATAAGTGATATCAATTTCCTTGACA
>JBJERA010000091.1:0-10563 GCA_051882035.1 Hominimerdicola sp. | reverse complement strand
AAGTTCGCCGCTGCCTGATGTTATAGAATACTCAAGTCTGAGTGTTGCATAATCCCATGCACCCATGCCACGTTTGATTTCAAGTAGATCCTCAAAATTTCCTGTTTCAAAGCTTCCTTCATAAAGTACAACACTGTCATACTTTATTTCTTCATCAGAAACAGTTACAGTAAATTCAACTGTCTTTGAATTGCTGAAAGTGAAAGTAATTGTATGACTACCTACTGCAAGTGTTGAAAGGAATGATGTCTTAATTGCAAGGCTTTCGTCGGATACTGTGTAGTCACTGCCGGCTGTAAGAGTCTTGCCGTTGCAAGTTGCACTTGTAAGAGTTTTGCCATTAAGTTCCATTGTAACGTTAATGTCTTTTGGAGTAACTGTTACAAATGTGCCTGTTGTTTTGCTGAATTTAACATCAGCTTCAATGTTTACAGCATCAGGGTTAACTGCTGTTACCTTAGTAACTGTTGCACCTGTACCCTTTATGAAGATGCCCTGTGCAGATTTAAGTGCTGAAAGCTGAGCAGATGTAAGTTCAAATGTATATGGTGAACTTGAAGCACCTACATAATCAACAATAGTCTGCCAGTCTCCGTTTGAATCATTGTAAGCAAGCTGAAGCTGTGTGCTTGAGCCATTTTCATAATAAACTTTGAGGTTTGCCTTATCCCAATCTACATTAAGGCTGCCGTCAATGCTAACCATGCCGTTCCAGTTATCAAGGTCAGTACTACCTTCCCAAAGTGTTGTTTCTTCACTAGTGATAACAACATCGTTGCTTACAGTTACTGTAAATACAGCTGACTGTGAGTTGCTGAAATTAAATGTGATTTTATGTGTGCCAGTGGAAAGTGATGAAAGGAATGACTTTTTAATTGTAAGTGAGCTGCCGGAAATGCTATAATCTGTACCGTTTGAAAGTGTCTGGCCATTGCATGAAGCACTTGTTAAGCTGTTGCTTTCAAGGTTATTGATTGTAGCGGTAACATCACTTGCTTCGCCTGTTTTAAATGAAGTTGAACTTGGTGAAAGTGAAATTTTCTTTACGGAACTTCCAAAAATTGAGCAGATTTCAGATGTATTCTTGATATCTTCTACAGCTTCTGAGCCCCATGTTGTAAGGCTGCTTCCGTCCCAAGTGCTAGCCATGTCAAGACATTCGTCGCTTCCGCCGTTGCCCTTCCATGACCATGCAATGTAACCTACGCCTTTTTCATTACAATAACTCATAACCTTCTTATAAGCTACATTTACATAGCTTTGCTTCCAACCGAATTCACCGATTACGAGAGGTACATTCTTTGAAAGTACACCGTCGATAAGGCTTGTTACCTTATCATCGCTGGTAAAACAGCTGTATATATGTGATGAAAATACTACATTCTTGTTAGGGTCTGAATTAAATACGTCTGTACAGTCATTAATAAGTACATCAGATGCCTGACCCCAACCTGCTGAGTCAACCATAATCATATTATTAATGCCTGCATTACGGATTGTAGGAATTACTTCTTGGTATCCGCTTTTCCAAACACCATCCTGATCGTGTTTGCCGTACCATTCATTAGCAATATTAAGAATTACATATTTTTCATATTCATTAAGTACGGCTTTAATATCGGACTGAGTCCAATAATTTGCACAATCTCTCAGTGCTTGTACATCGTTAACACCTGTTGCATCGTGAACTTCAACAATAGGAATAAGATTGTTGTCAATACACTTTTGAATAGCGTTTTTCATTTCGGTTGCTGTTGTTGCAGGATTTGACCATCCGTCAGATTCATATTTTGTGTGCGTACCATTGCTGAATACAAGTCTTACACAGTTAGAACCTGTATTTGCAATAGCCGGAATAGCTGTATCAAGCTGATCCGTATACCATACATGTGCATGGTTGATACCTCTCATGATAAATTCATTACCATTGGCATCGAGGATTTTTGTTCCGCTTACGTGGAACGTGTTTGAGGAGTCCGCAGCCGCAACTTTGCTGTAATCAAGGAAATCGCCTGAAGCAGGAACCAAGCTGATAACCATACAGATTACAAGAATAAAACTTGCGACCCTTTTACTTATGCTTTTTTCCATTCTTTACTTACCATCCTTTCGGGTTGTAGAAAATTGTGAATAGCTTACCTGCGGAATGTGTATGTGCCAAAAATAGATTTGAATCGCCGTATTCCGCAACCACGGCAATCCAGACATAGTCCCACTTTCATCACCAGCATATTAATTATATCATATAATCAATGTAAATTTCAATATGTAAATTCCATAGATATTGTTTTTTTTTTTGTTAACTTTTCACAATGTTTTTTATATGCCTTTATTACTTTTAATCACTAAACTGCGTATAATAATTTTTCATGCAGTTACCTTGTTAAAAAATAAGGTAAAGCTTGACAAAAAGCGAAAAATAGTATATTATATAAATTGAGGTCTTTATCATCATGGTAAAGACTTCAATTTTCATTGGATTTTTATTTTATAATTTATAAAGGAATGGATATTACTATGCCAAAAAACGGTTCAATTTCGGCGTCAGTTATAAAACGTCTGCCGAGATATTATAGATTTTTAGGCGAACTTCAAAAGCAGGGCATTAACAGAATTTCTTCAAGGGAACTTTCTGCACTTATGAAGCTTACCGCCTCTCAGATACGACAGGATTTAAACTGCTTTGGAGGATTCGGTCAACAGGGTTACGGCTATCATGTTGACGATTTGCATGATGAAATCGGCAAAATACTTGGAGTTGATAGAAATTTCAAAACAATACTTATTGGTGCGGGAAATCTCGGACGGGCGATTGCTACTCATATCAATTTTACGTCAAGAGGCTGTCAGCTTATCGGAATTTTTGATATAAATCCGAAAATTATCGGCGAAAAGGTAGGAGATATTACTATCACTCATACTGACGATATTGAAAATTTCTGCAAGAAAAATTCTCCTGTGGTCGCGGTTCTCTGTATTCCAAAGGCAAATACTCAGGCTATTGCCGACAAGCTTGTAAGCATGGGAATAAAGGCTTTCTGGAACTTCTCTCATTATGATTTAAGCATTGATTACGAGAATATTGTTGTAGAAAACGTGCATCTTGGCGACAGCCTGCTGACGCTTACATATGGTGCTAATGTTATTACTTCTCAGGACGATAACAAATAGAATTAAGCTTTACTGACCTTTCTTATTTCATCTGAAAGTTTATGGCAAAGCTTGTCGAGCTCCCCGAAATTCATTGCCTCGGAATAGATTTTTTCTATGTCATCGTGAATAACTTTTGCATTGCGTATAGTTTTATAAACCTCGTCTGACAAATCTCTGATCGTTACAGAGTTGAGTTTCAAGCGGGGTTTTAATTTTGCCATTTTTTCTTTATCATAGAAACGCATAAGGTTAATTTTCTTGCCTATTCCATTTGAAAGCTTGGTCATTGGAGTATTTCCAACAAGAGCTATTCCCAGTTCAGGGATAAGTAAATGCTCATAAACACTGTTGTTAAACACCACCGACGGACAAATAATTACGTCATAGCCTCTGCGTATCGCCTCATCAGAAATTGATTTTATTACAAGATTTGTGCAGGCATACAAGTCATCATAAAGATAATAGACGTCTAAGTAATTATCAAGAGTTTCACACCAAGTAAAACAGCCTTTTTCTGTAAGAGCGGTAAGCTGACGTATGCTTGAAATACCTTTTCCGCTTCCCTTTTTACCAAGAATTTTCCTTGAAAAGCGGTTTATAAACCCGTCCAATTTTTTGGATAGTATGCAACTTACTCCGCAGAAATAGGTATCAAAACATACATTTGAAAGTGCGGCTGCATAACGCTTTGAGCGAGCGCTTAGAGAAAGATTTCGGTCAACTGTTTCAGCAATTTTGTCTTTCTGAGATTTTAATTTTTCCTCGTCCCAGTATTCCCCCAGATTAACGATTTTCTGACAAGCACCCGGATAATCGGGGTCGAAAACATGCGGAGCTGTTCCATCAACTATTGCAATTTTAGATTGTTTGAAAACAACAGCGTCAAGGGATTTTGGGTCTGATGAACAGTAAAATCGAACCACGTCTTGTTCAGGTTCAAATGTTTCGGCAAGCTTTTTCATAAGCGAGGACTTCCCTGTTCCGGCACCGCCTTTGAGGATATAAGTAAAGTATTCCTTATCCTTAATGATTTTCCCAAACTCAGTTGAAAAACCGTTTTGAGTCATTGCACCTAAAAAATATTTTTCCGACATAATCAATACCTCCAAATTTAATTTAGATTATATTATGTGGGAAATTACTTTAATGTTAAAAGCAAAACAGCAGGTTACGAGATAAATCTCTCATCACCTGCCATTTTTATGAAATCATATTATTTCTTTGTAATCGCATTTCTTATAGCTCTCAGCTCATCAGGCTTCAACTCTCTGTATTCTCCCGGTTTTAACATACCAAGTTTTACAGGGCCCACCGCAGTTCTTTTTAGTCTTGCCACTTCAAGTCCCACAGCCTCGCACATTTTACGAATTTGTCGGTTTCTTCCCTCAGAAATTGTCATCTGCAAAACTACTCTGCCCGGCTGCTTGTCAAGTACAACAACGGAACATTCTTTTGTCATTCGTCCGTCAATTTCAACTCCGGAGGCTAATTTCACAAGCTGCTCATCTGATATATCAGGACGAACTGTTACACGGTAAGTTTTGGTAATATGTCTTGACGGATGCATAATATCATTTGCAAAATTTCCGTCATTTGTAAAAAGCAAAAGTCCCTCAGAATCCTTATCAAGTCTGCCAACAGGATAAACTCTTTCAGGAATGCCCTCCAAAAGCTCGGTAACACACTTTCTGCCAAGCTCGTCACTCATTGTTGTAACATAACCTCTCGGCTTGTGGAGCATAATATAATACATCTGACGTTTTTTCGCTACATAAACTCTCTCGCCGTCAACGGTAATAATATCCTTGTTTGGTAAAGCCTTATCTCCAAGCTTACATGGATGACCGTTTACCTTAACCCTGCCAGCAGAAATTAACTCCTCAGCCTTTCGCCTTGAACAAACTCCGCTGTCTGCAATAATCTTTTGAATACGAATTTTTTCCATATATTCTCCTTTATGTAAGGCTCTTGTGAGCCTTATGAAACAAAATCTAAAAGCTTTTCTTTGCATTTCTCAAAAAAGCCCTTTTTCTGAGCCTTTTTAATGCTGACAGATTCAGTCGCAAAAATATCCTTGCTTTCTATCAAAATATCGTTATAATAATATTCAACCTGCCCCACCTTGTCCCCAAGTTTTACGGGAGCATAAACAAATTTTGGCAGTTTTATTACAGTACTGACTTTATTCGCCCTGCCTTTCAGCAAAACAGCCTCAGCAGGCTCAGTAACACATTTGATTGCGTCCTTTTCTCCGCCTACAACATTAAGAGAAAATGTATCTCTGTCAAGCTGGAGCATCTGGTTTTCCATAAAACCAAAACAGTAATCGTACAAAGCCGAATGGTCCTGCCAGTCATTAGGGGCATTAAGAGTCACGCAAATGAGCATCGCACCGTCCCTTTCGCAAGCCGACACAAGACACCGCCTTGCCTTATCGGTAAATCCGGTTTTTATACCGATAACCCCCGAACAGTTCTTCAAAAGCTTATTTGAATTAATGAGCCACCTGTCGAAAGGCGGATTTCCAAAACATACCTGAGCCTTTTCACTTCTGCATATTTCACGGAAATCCTTATTTTGCATTGCCTCTCTGGCAAGCATTGCCATATCATAAGCCGTAGAATAATGCTCGTCAGTATCATCGTCAAGTCCCGACGGAGTAACAAAATGAGTAGATTCAAGCCCCATTTCCTCTGCTCTCTCATTCATAATATCAACAAACTTATCAATACTTCCTGCAACTCTCACAGCCGTACAGTTGGCAGCGTCATTTCCGCTGGGAAGCATCATTCCATAGCAAAGCGCCCGCATAGTCACACGGTCACCCTCCTGCAAGCCCATTGAAGAACCTTCAACTTTTATCGCCTGACTATCCACAGTAAATTCTTCATCAAGATTTCCGCTCTCCAATGCCAAAAGCGTGGTCATAATTTTCGTTGTGCTTGCCATAGGCAGCTGCTCATAAGCATTTTTTTCAAACAAAATTTCCCCCGTCCGCCCGTCAATCACAACAGCTCCTTTGGCGGAAATTTCCTGCAAATCATTAGCTGAAACCGGTGCTGAGAAACAGCACATTCCAATGAGCATTGCTAACAAAACAGCAATTTTTTTCAAAACTATCATTCCCTTAAAAAATATTTCAAGAGTATTTTGCTCAATAGTTTTAAAAATAATCACAGAATTTTTTATGAATTAAAAATCTTCCTCAATGTCAGAGTCTTTATTCTTATCAGCAGTTTTCTTGTCAATAAAACTGGTAATTTTATCAATAACTTCCGGAACCATATTAACAATAGCATTTTCTTTTGATGCATTTGCAGTAAGCTGTAAAAGCTTGACTTCACCCTTATAAACCGCAATAAATGCAAGAGGCTGAATTGTTACGCCTGCACCGGAACCACCGCCAAACTGGTCTTTTGTGGACTTTGTAGGCAGGTCAGAACCGCCCGATGCAAAACCGAAAGACACCTTTGAAACAGGAATAATAGTTGTTCCGTCAGCGGTAACAATCGGCTTTCCTACAATAGTATCACTGTCAACCATTTCGTGAATTTTTTCCATAGCGGTCTTAACAAGACCCTCAACCTTCGTACTCTCGTTCATTTTTATTACCTCGCTTTATAGATTATTAAATGCGGCAGTTTTCTCCTTGTATTTCTTCTCAGCCGCTTTCCTTTTCTTTCTGATATTCCATTTCTTCCTGATAAACTGTGGCAGGAATTTTCGCAAGAAACTTATCAGCAGACAAAACGCAATAGCGATAACAGCACTTGGTCTGACCCTAACAGTCACATCTGCCTTATATTTAAACACGTTTTCATTGAAAACGCACTTAACGTCCGTCCTTTTTATTTTAACCGTAAAAATGCGGGAAATCAAAGCAATTCCATTAAATAAAACTCCCTGAATTCTTCCGTAATTCATTGCCGCATCGTAGGCGTCCTCCTTGCCCACAGCAAGTTCAACATCGTTAATGCAGATACGAATTTTCTTCAACAGCTTGTTGAAATACTTCCAACCCATAGGAATATACGGCTTGATTGTCTGATACTTTCGTTTCAGCTCTGAAAATTTTCCTTCTTCCTTTTCCGGCTTGGATTTTTTCGGCTTTTTCTTCTTTTCAAGCTTTTCGGAAACTCGCCTTTTTTTCGGAGGATTTTTCTCAGAGGCAGTATCCTCAAACCCCTCCTCAAAAATATTTTCAAGATTATCATCAAGAATAATAGTTTCCTCATCAGTATTTTCTGAAACAGCCGTTACATTCTCATTACTTTCAAATGTTTCGGGCAATTCCTCTGCCATTTGCAAATCTTCTTCCAAATCGTCATCAAAGTCATCAAAAAATTTCTCTGACTTGTCCTCTTTGAGATTAGTTTTTTTCCTGCTTTTATTTTTGCGTTTATTCTTTCTGGGATAAACAGTAAAAAACAAATATTCAACTTTTATATCAACATCTGTACCCTCAGCCTTGATTTCAGCGATTATAGAAAAATGCAGAAGTATGACAACAAGCGCTATTATGCCCAATAAAATCCATAATACTATTATTGTCATCAACTCCTGTCTGAATTAAGTTATTCTGTAATTTCTGATGAACTTTCAGCATTTTTTACAATATCGTCCATCGTAATCTGTTCATTCTGCTCAGGTAACGGCGGAAGTTCATCAAGGCTCGACAGCCTGAATGACCTGAGAAACACATCAGTAGTCTTGTAAGCAATGGGTCTGCCCGGCAAATCAAGCCGCCCCGCCTCCGCAAGCAAACCCTTCTCAACCAAAGAATTCACCACGCCCGATGAGTCAACTCCCCTGACGTGCTCCACAAAGCTTTTGGTAACAGGCTGATTGTAGGCAATTATTGTCAAAGCTTCCATAGCCGCAGGCGATAAAACCGTATTCTTTTTTATCTCCAAAGCAGATTTAACATATCCCGAATATTCCTGTTTTGTAGCAAGCTGAAAAGAATTATTAAGCCTCAACAACTCAATTCCGCTGGATTTTTCGCTGTATTTCTCGCTCAAAGCGTCAATTACAAACATCAAATCACTTTTCACAAGTCCCGTAGCCTCGCAAAGCCTTGCACAGTCCACAGGCTCTCCGCTTGAAAAGAGTATTGCCTCAACAACGGGAATTAAATCTTCAATTATCATAAATTTATCCTCTGATGCATATTTTATCCAAATCTCCAATAGTTATTCTGCACGTCGTCACCTGTTGGAGAATATCCCCAGCGATAACGTCTTTTTGCCCAATAATTAGGCTTGAAAAGGTTTTTCGGCGGTTCTTTTGAAAGCATGGACAAAATTTCAAATTCCTTTTTAAATTCGTCCGAATTATAAATATTGTCAATCATATCATTTACTATACAATCTTCTCCACTATGCTCGTCATAAATTTGTTCTTCAAGTAAATCAGGTTCAGCATTTTTTTCTAAAATATCCCTATTTTCGACAAATTCAGGGCATAATTCCTCCAAATTTTCGCATTCAGTAATATTTTCTATCAAATCACCCGAAATAGTCTGCTCGGTATCACAATCTATAAATTCTTCGCTAAGCATAACCTTTCCACTGATTTCAGCAGCACATGAAACAGAATTATCCGACTTTACAGGCTTTGGCTTATAGTCGGAAAAGCTTTTATATTCTGGCTTTCGATAAACTTCGTCAGCCTCTTTTTCCTCCAATTCAAGCTTATCCAAAGGAACAGGAGGTTCCTCAGAAACACTATCTTCATTCAGCCCAGCCACAAAAGTCTGAGGTTCAGACGATTGATTTTCATTGTCAAAATCAGACTTAATTTTCTTTTTTCTTGAAGTTTTATTGAAATAAATTCTTGAATTGTCATCATTCAGAAAAATTCTACCAGACTTCGTAAGCTCCAACACCGCAAGAAAAGTGGCAACACGCTCACTTTTTCCGGTCATTCCATCATAAAGATGGTCAAGTTCACACTCGCCGTTTATGTACAATCGTTTGAGAATGTAAATAATTTTCGATGTAACCGACACGATTTTATGAGAAACAATCGGCTCGAAAATATTCGCTTTAAGCGGAGTATTTCTTCTCGCTTTCTCCGACAAACCCATATATGCACGGTAGAGTTCCTGCGGGTCATGCTTTCTTGTGTAAGTTTTATCCACTGGAATTTTCATGGGATTTCTTACAAAAATGTCCCCGCCTGCATATAATTCTCTAAGGGACTGTGCCGCCATTTTACAGAGCGAATACTCGATGATTCTTCCTTCAAGCTCTTTTTTAAGGTCGGTGACCTCCTCGTCATGCGGCAAAAGCTGACAGGTTTTAATATATATCAGTCTTGCTGCCATTTCAAGAAAATCAGCCGCCCCTTCAAAATCATCATGGTCAAGATTTTCAATATATTCCAAATACTGTTCAAGCAGCAGTGATATCTCTATGTCATAAATATTCAGTTTGTGCTTGCTTATAAGATGAAGGAGCAAATCAAGCGGTCCCTCAAATTTATCCAGTTTAAACTGAGCACTACCCATACGTCAAAAACCAAGCCATATACGCAGCTCGGAAAATCCTCCTAATACTAATTCATGTGCTTTTCAATTACTCTTTTTACATCTTCTGTAACTTCAAGAAGCGACGATTTACCGTCTTTAAAATTTACAAGAATGTGATATTTGCCGTTACCAAGTACTTCTTTTACTTCATAATTTTCAGCAAACATCTTATTTACTTTTCCGCTCTTAAAAAATGAAATATTAATATACACCAATGCCTCAGAATACAAAACTTCTTTTCCTGCATAATCTCCCGAAACAACAAAATTCTCAAAATTTTTCTTAGCCATACCAAATCCTCCTAATATTATATAATAGCATTGATTATTAAATCCACCCAGAATGTAAGCTTATTCATCAGCCAGAAAAGCCCGCTGTTCAAAGCATTCAGCGGTTTGTCAAGAATTGACGTACAAACAATCAAAAACATGAACCCTATTGCAATATACTGCTGATACTGAGCCATGAAGCGGTCAAATTTCGACTTGGTAAAATATGATAGAATTTTACTGCCGTCCAAAGGCGGAATAGGAATGAGATTAAATACCGCAAGACCAATATTAATACTTGTAAAATATTGAAAAATCAAACAAGTCCAATATAATCCCTCAGAAAAATTCATATACATCATCGCAAACAGAATCTTATATACAATTATACCGAAAAAAGCTGCGATAAGATTAGAAATCGGCCCTGCCGCAGCAGTCAAAGCCATTCCTTTACGATAATTTTTAAATCTTAAAGGATTACATTGAACAGGTTTTCCCCAACCAAAACCCGTAAGAAAAATACAAAGCGAACCAAAAATATCAAGATGTGCAAAAGGGTTAAGCGTCAGCCTGCCCTTTCTTTCTGCGGTGTCGTCGCCCAGCGCTTTC
>JBJERA010000090.1:0-2497 GCA_051882035.1 Hominimerdicola sp. | reverse complement strand
ATTGCTGAAAACTATGATATTGACGGCATACATTTTGACGATTATTTCTACCCTACCACCGACGAAAGTTTTGACGAGCAATGTTATTCGGAGAATTGTGGGAAAAGTTTAAGCGAGTGGCGTACTGAGAATATCTCCCTTATGGTTCAAAAAATTTATAGCGAAGTGAAGAGTGTAAATTCAGATATTCTTGTAGGAGTTTCACCGCAGGGAAATATGGAGAATAACTATGATTATATGTATGCTGACGTGAAAACATGGTGTTCCGGATATGGGTATATTGACTATGTTGTTCCTCAGATTTATTTTGGATACAAAAATTCTGTTAAACCTTTTGAACAGACAGTAGAAGAATGGCAGAATATTATAACTAATGACAATATCAAGCTAATTGTCGGTCTTGGAGTTTATAAGATTTCTGACGAAAACGAATCAGAATTTGTTGAAAATCAGGGAATTATTGCAAATCAGATCGAGGATAGTCTTGATACTTTCGACTGTAAAGGCTTTGCCTTATACAATTATATTAATCTTTTTGAACCGTCTGAGGACTCTTCTGTTCGTGCAAATGCTGAGATTGAGTGCATAAAAAAAGCACTGAACAGCTAAAACTACCTTTATATAGGTAAATCTGTCAGCATTTCAATGAAAATTTCATGATATTTGTTGAAATTTATAGAATATACTTGTATTTTTTCTTTAAATATAGTATAATGATTATAAGCGTAAGCTATGCTTTATATTTTTGGGAGGGTTTTTAGTGTATAAAATAGTTACTAAAAGACAGCTCAACGAAAATGTTGTGCTGATGGAAATTGATGCGCCTTTTATCGCCGCTAAGGCTGAGGCTGGTCAGTTTATCATTTACAGAATTGATGAAAAAGGCGAAAGAGTGCCTTTGACTATTGCGGATTATGACCGTGAAAAGGGCACAATCACTATTATTTTCCAGACGATTGGCGGTTCTACTATGGCTCTCGCTCAGCTTAACGAGGGCGATTCCATTCATGACGTAGTTGGTCCTCTCGGCACTGCTACCGAGTACGGCGAAAATGTCAAGAATGTTGCTGTTGTTGGCGGCGGAGTAGGCTGCGCTATTGCTTATCCTCAGGCTAAGAAGCTTTTCGGCATGGGCGTTAAGGTTGACCTTATTGCCGGTTTCAGAAACAAGGATATTCTTATTCTTGAAGATGAGATGAAGGCTGCTTCTACTAATCTTTATATTTGTACCGATGATGGTTCTTACGGCACAAAGGGCTTTGTTACAGACAAGCTTAAAGAGCTTATTGACGGCGGCGAGAAGTATGACCTCGTTATTGCTATCGGCCCTGTTCCTATGATGAAATTTGTTTGTAAGACTACTGAGCCTTATGATATCAAGACTCTTGTTTCTCTTAACCCTATTATGATTGACGGTACAGGAATGTGCGGCGGATGCCGAGTTACTGTTGACGGAAAAATCAAGTATGCTTGTGTTGACGGTCCTGACTTTGACGGTCACAAGGTTGATTTTGACGAGCTTATGAGAAGAAACAGCACTTATAAGGAGCAGGAAAAGGCTCACGTTTGCAGATTAACTGGAGGTAAGAGATAATGGCTAATATGAGTTTGACAAAAACACCTATTTCTGAGCAGGACCCTAAGGTAAGAGCCAGAAATTTCAAGGAAGTTACGTTGGGATATACTCCTGAACAGGCAATGGAAGAGGCTCAGAGATGCCTTAACTGTAAACACAAGCCTTGCATGAACGGATGTCCCGTAAGCGTCAGAATTCCTGAATTTGTCGCAAAGGTTGCTGAGGGCAATTTTGAAGAGGCTTATGATATTATCAAGTCTACAAACGCTCTTCCTGCTGTATGCGGACGTGTATGTCCTCAGGAAAATCAGTGCGAAGGCAAATGCGTAAGAGGTATCAAGGGCGAGCCTGTGGGTATCGGCCGTCTTGAAAGATTCTGCGCTGATTATATGGCTGATAAGGAAGTTAAGGTTCAAAAGGCTGAGCCTAACGGTCACAAGGTTGCTGTTGTGGGCGGCGGTCCTTCTAGCCTTACTGTTGCAGGAGATTTGGCAAAGCTTGGCTATGATGTAACTATTTATGAGGCTTTCCATACTGCCGGCGGCGTTCTTATGTATGGTATTCCTGAGTTCAGACTTCCTAAGTCTATTGTTCAGCACGAAATTGATAACCTGACAAACATGGGCGTACACATTATGACTAACATGGTTATCGGTAAGGTTCTTTCAATTGATGAGCTTATGGGAATGGGCTATGAGGCTGTATTCGTTGGTTCAGGTGCTGGTCTGCCTAGATTTATGGGCATCGAGGGTGAAGGCTTTGTAGGCGTTTACTCCGCTAATGAATATCTTACAAGAATCAACCTTATGAAGGCTTATCAGGACGAGTATGATACACCTATTATGAAGTCCAAGTCTGTTGCTGTTGTCGGCGGCGGTAACGTTGCTATGGACGCTGCACGTTCTGCAATGCGTCTTGGCG
>JBJERA010000089.1:0-2499 GCA_051882035.1 Hominimerdicola sp. | reverse complement strand
AATATCCGCTTCCGAAATCGTCCATAAGGACCACAAATCCCTCAGCCTGTAAATTTTTAATTGCTGTTTTCATTATCTGCGGGTTGTCTGTATAAGCACTCTCGGTGAGTTCCAGATGGAAAAGTGAATGGGGGACATTATACTTGTCCACAAGTTTTGTAACCGTTTCTACAAAATTAGGTGTGTACAGATTAACCCTTGATATGTTTACTGAAATCGGGTGCGGCTTAATTCCGGCTTTCAGCCAACTGCTGATAAGCTTACATACCTTTTCCCACACAAAAGCGTCAAGCTTGACAATAAATCCGTTTTTCTCAAACACAGGAATAAATTCACTTGGCGGAATAATTCCTTTTTCAGGGTGAATCCAACGAACCAAAGCCTCTCCCCCCGCAGGAGTATTGGTTCTGATATTATACTTCGGCTGAATATAAACATCAAACTGATTATGTTCCAACGCATAATTCATTTCATTGGTAATCTGCTGTTCTTTTTCAATAGCACTTCTCATTTCTTCATTATAGAAAGAATAACAAGAAAAGTAATTTCCCTTACAGCTTTTCGCCGCCAATGCCGCACGGTCAAACATTATATTTACCGGCAAAGACTTATCCGTAACAACATATAATCCAAAACAAGGCACAATATCATAAAGCTCATTAAAATTCTTGAACATCTTTACCGACTCTTCAACAATGTCAATAAGCTCATCTCTATTATCAAAAGGCAAACAAATACCAAAAATATCCGCCTCAATTCGTCCATAAACACAACGCTCATAATCTCCTACAAGCTGTTTAATACAAATCGCAATATATTTCAGCAGATTATCGCCCTCACGCACTCCGAAAAAAGAATTTACAAGATTAAACTGATTAATATCAAATCTAATAAGCGCAACGCTCTTGTCATTACAAGAATGAATCAGCTGTTCCGCCTCGTCCATAAATTTCTGTTTATTATAAATACCGGTAAGTGTATCAAATTCAGCCAGATATTTAAGCTGAGCATAAGCTGAATACTGACTTCTCGCAATAACATTTTTAATTCTGAATTTCAGAACGTCTTCTGCAATAGGCATTTTCATAAAATCCCATGCGCCGAATTTAAGTGCGTCAATCTCAACCTGAGGAGAATCATTTTCAGTTGAAACAACCACTGGAATTTTATTGAAAATATCATTTTTCATAAAATGATTGGAAAGCTCACTTAACATATTTTCTGACATATCAAGGTCGAGAAAAATGCATGAAATTTCATCCTGATTTTTTTCAAGCAAATCAAAAGCAATATCAGTATTTACAGCCTCCAAAACATTATATAAAGCTGAGAGAACATTTCTGACGAACAGACGGTTTTCCGCCTTATCACCAATTATAAGAATTGTATCCATTGTTTTCATATTATACTCCCAAAGTCAGAATTAACTTGTTAATATTCTTAATATTAGTATAGCACACTTTAATAATAATTTCAAGCATTTTGTTTATTTTTTGCTAAAAATCGGGCTCAGCGAATGAACATATTTTTTTGCAATGAAGAAAACCTGAGATAAATGATACAATTTTTATTGAAAAAAAGGTATAAATATGTTATAATGAATTTAAATATATAAAGTTAGATTAGCGAGGTCTTTATAAATGATAAGTTGTAAAAAAGTTGCGGCAATTCAGGATATTTCGGGTTTGGGAAGATGCTCTCTTACTGTAATTATTCCTGTATTATCAGCAATGGGAGTTCAGGTATGTCCTGTTCCGACGGCGGTTTTTTCGGCTCATACAGGTTATGGAGAGTTTGTAATGCGTGACCTTACGGATTTTATGCAGCCTGCTTTGGAGCATTATAAAAAGCTTGGTACAAAATTTGACTGCGTTTACAGCGGATTTCTTGCGTCAAGCGAACAGATTGACCATTGTCTTGAATTTTTCTCCGCATTTCCCGACGCTTTGAAAGTGGTTGACCCTGTTATGGGCGATGGAGGAAAGGCTTATGCTACATATACAAAGGAATTGTGCAGCAGAATGAGCGAGCTTGTGGCAGTTGCGGATATTATTACTCCGAATTTAACGGAGGCGGCAATTCTTCTGGGGGAGGAATATCCTACTGCTCCTATGAGAATTTCAGAGGCTAAATCGTGGCTTGTAAGACTTTCCGAGCAGGGAGCAAAAATTGTTGTAATCACAAGCTGTCCTCTTGCTGACGGCGGAATGGCTACTATCGGATATGATAAGGAGAATAATAGTTTCTGGAAAATAAAAAATGATTATGTTCCTGCCCAGTATTCGGGTACGGGAGATATGTTTGCAAGCGTTCTTATAGGCGGAATTTTAAAGGGCGACAGCCTTCCTATTGCTATGAACAGAGCAACGTCTTTCACCGAACTGACGGTAAAAACTACCTATGGCTATCAGACTCCGTCAACGGACGGACTGATGCTTGAAGGACAGCTTCCATGGCTCACAAGCTATCAGGAACTGAGAGATTATACAAGTTTATAAA
>JBJERA010000088.1:0-2521 GCA_051882035.1 Hominimerdicola sp. | reverse complement strand
TAAAAAATAATAAACTGGTACTTGGGAACGCAGGTCAGATCACCAAAGAATCTCTGATTGCCGAAGATGTTAATTTCATTCCTTTTGACAAGCTGGAACAGCCAATCAGATGCACTGCTCAGACAAGGTATCATCAGAAAGATGTTCCCTGCACCATTTCTCCAATGGAGGACGGAAAGGTTCTTGTCAGCTTTGACAATCCTCACAAAGCTATTTCAAAAGGACAGGCTGTAGTTTTCTATGACGGTGATTACGTTATCGGCGGAGGAACAATTATATAAGCAATAAACAAAATGACGAACAATGCTTTTCTACATTGTTCGTCATTTTGTTTTTATTAAGGCAATACCGCACAACTATTTTGTGCGGTAATTATACGGTGATGCCTTAAATTACCGGTGCAATTTGCAAATCTTTGTCAAGCTTTTCGATAGCGGTAATTGCATCCCAAAGAAAACAATCTTCACCTACTTTGTTTTTAAAACCTGCTCTGTCCATAGTTTTAAGCACGTCTGCATGAACTCCGCAAAAAAGTACGATAGTACCTCTTTTTCTGTATTCGTCCAAAAGAGTTTCAAGTTCGCTTATTGCGCTGTCGTCAATATTCGGAACTCCTCTCATTGAAAAAACAACCGCCTTTAAATCGCCTATATTTTCAAGAGCCTTTGTAAGCTGATCCTGAGTACCGAAGAAAAGTGGTCCTGCAAGATATACGATTTTTATATTTGAATGAATATTATGCTCTTTATATCCTAGCTTTTTATCATCAATGTCGCTGATTTCAATACTTAGATTACTGCTTTTAAGAATGAAAAGGAGCATTGCGACAACAACTCCAATTACGATAGCTATTGTCAAATCGAATACTACTGTTGCAATCATTGTAATGACAAACTGCAAAGCGGAATATTTAAGCTTTTTGGAGAAAAGCTGTTTGATTGCCGCCCAGTCGTTCATTCTAAAAGCCGTTACCATAAGAACTCCCGCAAGTGCTGCAAGAGGTATTCTGGACATTATTCCTCCCAGCAGGAACATTGAAAGAATAAGTGTAATGGAATGAATCACGCTTGCAACTCTTGTTTGTCCGCCGCTTTTGATTACTACGGAAGTACGGGCAATGGCGGCTGTTGCCGGAACACCTCCGAACAAAGGAATTACCACGTTTCCCACACCCTGAGCAATAAGCTCTCTTGTTGAGTCAAGCTTTTCCCCCTTCATTTTGCCTGCCGCCGCTCCACAAAGAAGACTTTCAATCATTCCAAGAAGTGCAATGGAAATCGCAGGCATAATAAGCTGTGTTATATTGCTGAAATCAAAACCGTTCATAATCAAGCTCTGATCGGTAATAAGCTTTCTAGGAATTGAACCCACTTCTGCAACAGAAGACGTTTTTGCATCAGGATTAACTATAAAATTAATGATTACCGCAAACACGATAGCCGCCAGCGATGATGGAAAATATGCTTGAAGTTTTTTAGGATATACAATCATTATCACAACAACCAGAAGTCCAAAGCCTACCGCATATAAATTCGGAGAAAATCCAAGTTCTGTATAAGACCAAAGCTTTGCTAATGAGCTTTCTCCTTTGGAAGTTGTTCCGAAAAAGTTGTCAATCTGTCCCAATGCAATAATTATTGCAATACCCGAAGTAAATCCTGTTATTACCGGAACAGGGATATAAGAAACAAGCTTTCCGACTTTAAGCACAGCAAGGACAATCAGAATGACTCCCGACAGAAGTCCTGCCATTAAAACTCCCTGCATACCGAATTTGGTTGAAAGGGAAATAAGTATTGCTGCCATTGCTCCCGTCGGTCCTGAAATCTGATAGGACGCTCCCGATAAAACTCCAATAACAATTCCTGCCAGAATTGCTGTAATAAGACCTGACGCTGCGTCTGCTCCCGAACTTACGCCAAATGCAAGAGCAAGAGGTAGCGCAACTGCCGCAACCGTAAGACCTGCCATAAGGTCTTTTGAGAATTTTTTTGCGTTGTAGCCTTGAAATTCTCGTTTCAAATCATTGATGTACTTTTTGATAACAAACCCTTCTTCACTTATTATTAAGAAAATACATAGCGTATTAACTTGCTTAATCACACAAAAATACAGCCCACAAAAGCGGACTGTATTTTTTGCCTAAATTATTATAACAAATAAAATTACATCCTTCAAACTTTAATTGTAAATTTTATTTGTGTAAATTCATTTCTATGTTTTGTACAGTATTGTCAATGCCTGCTATATATTTTTAGAAAATTTAACGGACTATATTTATTAAGGCAATAAAAGCATTTGTCTTGACACAACTATTTACCTTTGATATAATAAAATAATACAATAATTGCCTTAAAATACAAATATAACGGAGGAAGAATTGTGAATAATATTCTGCTTATTGAAGATGACCAAGAACTTGCAGGTTATCTTATACAATTTCTGCAAAATGAGGATTTCAAAGTTTCTCATGCTGTGGGACAGACTAAGGGTCTGGAATTATTTAATGAGAACAGCTTTG
>JBJERA010000087.1:0-2524 GCA_051882035.1 Hominimerdicola sp. | reverse complement strand
CAATCCTGACCTTGCTTATGAATATTCTTCAAGAATTGTTAAACTCCTTGACGGAAAGCTTATCGATGACTCAGATCCATACGACGGCAAGGACGAAAATAAATCCAAAAAGTCAGATGAGAAAAAGCTTGACAAAAAGGCTGAGAAGAAAGAGCGTAAAAAACTTCAAACTTCAATGAGTTTTCTGACAGCGCTTTCTTTAAGTAAGAATAATTTGCTTACCAAAAAGGGACGTACTTTCCTTACGTCTTTTGCAGGAAGTATCGGTATTATCGGTATTGCATTGATTTTGTCCCTTTCAAACGGAGTTCAGCTTTATATTGACAGCGTTCAAAGCGACACTCTTTCAAGCTATCCTCTGCAAATTACCAAAACTACTGCGAATATGACCGAAATTATGGAGTCTATGGCGGGAGAAGTTGAAAACCGTCAGGAACATGACAATGATAAAATTTATTCTCAGAATCAAATGAGTACCATGATCGAGAAATTGCTCGAAGAAACTAAGGTAAACAATCTGGAAGACTTTAAGAAATTCCTTGACGAAAACGAGGAATTGGAGGAGCTTACAACCGACATTCAGTACGCATACTCTACTCCGATGAACATTTACAAAGCCGATACTGAAAACGGAGTAACTCAGGTAAATCCATCTACATTGCTTTCAGATATGGGTACATATTCAGAAGATCAATTAAGCAGTATGTCCGCTTTGGGAATGGGTTCGGCAGATGTCTGGGCTGAAATGATTGACAATGATGAACTTATCGAAAAGCAGTACGATGTTATTGCAGGTAAACTTCCTGAGGAATACAACGAGGTTGTGCTTGTAGTTGACAAGTATAATGAAATCAATGACTATGTGCTTTATTCTCTTGGTATTCTTGATTCGTCAGAACTTAACGGAATAATGAGAAAAGCTATGGCAGGCGAGGAAATCAATCTTGATACCGATCAGACAAGTTATACATATGATGAACTCATGGATCTGAAATTCAAGCTTGTTCTTCCTACCGACTACTACGAAAAGTCCGGTGATATATGGGTCGATAAGAGCGAGGACGCAAGCTATGTTAAGAATATCGTTGATAACGGTATCGAGCTTTCTATCGTAGGTATAGTTCGTCCGTCAGAGGACGCTTCCGCACAGTCAATCGGCGGAGCAATCGGCTACCGTCACGAACTTACCGAATATTTGGTAAACAAGGTTTCAGAAAGCGAAATCGTGCAGGACCAGCTTGATAATCCTGATACAGATATTTTCACAGGTCTGAAATTTGAAGATACTGAATCAGAAGTAACTGCTGAAACAGAAGAAACAACCGAGGATACTTCAAGCGTTGCTGAAACTTCCGACAGTTCATCACAGGCTGAAACAGAGGAGAAATCCGACAGCAGTCTGACCGATGAAGAAAAAGCGACTATGGCACAAATGGGCGACAGCAGCCTTTCCGAAGAAGAAATGGCAGCTATGGCTCAGATGAACACAGAAGATTTAACCGACGAACAGAAAGCCGCAATGGCACAAATTCAGGCAGGTGATCAGACAACAGACTTTGCAATGACTACTACCGATACTTCAAAAATGTCCGACGCTCAAAAAGAATTTGTAGGTTCTCTTACAGATGAACAAATGGAGCTTATGCAGAAAATCTTTGACGAGCAGGCTCAGGCTGTTGCCAATGCACAAAACGGTACAGTTTCAACTTCAAGCTATGACTCAAATCTGGAAACATTGGGTTATGCAAAGCTTGACAATCCTTCCTCAATCAATATTTATCCGAAAGATTTCGAGGCAAAGGAACGCATTACCGAAATTATTGACGAATACAACAATTCAGTTGAAGAATCTGACAAAATTGAATATACTGATCTTGTTGGACTTATGATGTCGTCTGTAACTACAATTATCAATGCAATCAGCTATATACTTATTGCATTCGTAGCAATTTCACTTGTTGTATCCTCAATAATGATTGGAATTATTACTTACATTTCCGTATTGGAAAGAACAAAGGAAATTGGTATTCTCAGAAGCATCGGTGCTTCCAAGAAGGATATTTCACGAGTATTCAATGCAGAAACAACAATCGTCGGACTTGTTGCGGGACTTTTAGGTATAGGAATTTCATATCTGCTTACGATACCTATTAACGCAATCATCAAGTCTGTTGCCGACGTACCTATGAGAGCGCAGATCCCTGTTGCAGGCGCAGTAATTCTTGTGGCAATAAGCGTATTCCTCACAGTTATCGCAGGATTGTTCCCATCAAGAGTTGCAGCAAAGAAAGACCCTGTAATAGCATTGCGAACAGAGTAATTTTTGAAAGGAAGTATTTCCATGAAAAAGCTTTCACCTGAATGTGTTGATAATATTATGGGCCTTACAAGCTGTATAATTGCAGGCTTGGCGCTTATAGGACTTATCATGATGGGTTGGTGTTAATATTATTTTGCGGACGAACTCAGGTTCGTCCGTTTTTATTTCTCATATATTATAACAAATCCCCCCGAAAAGATTTTA
>JBJERA010000086.1:0-2541 GCA_051882035.1 Hominimerdicola sp. | reverse complement strand
ATGTACGGCTTTTACATTGAAGTCAAAGGCGGTCTTTCCATGAATGACAAAATTTGTTTTCCTTATGGCAAAGAAGTCAAAGAGGGCGTAAAGACCAAGGATTCTACCGAAGTTCTTTACCCGGAAGATATGTTCTAAGGAGGGGACAGAATGTTTGAAAATATAAGACTTTCATTTCAGGGAATTTTCTCCCACAAAATCCGTTCCTTTCTTACAATGCTTGGTATTATTATAGGTATTGCAGCAATCATCGCAATAGTTTCGACCATTAAAGGAACAAACGAACAGATTAAGAATAACCTTATCGGAGCGGGAAATAATACGGTAAATATTCAGCTTTCACGCGGCGATTACCCTTTGGATTTTCAGTATGACTCTATTCCTACAAATATGCAGCCGATTTCAGAGGAAACCAAACAGCGTATCAATGACTTGAAGGAAGTTGAGTCCTGCACTCTTTACCGTACAAGAGAAATGTATCAAAATATTTATTATCTTAACAAGAGCCTTGAATCTTCCACAATTCACGGCATTGATGAGGATTACTTTGAAACAATGGGTTACACCATTTCTCAGGGTAAGGGCTTTACGGAAAAGGATTTTACCGAATTCCGCAAGACAGCAATAATTGATGATACTCTTGCACGTTCTTTCTCAGGGGAAGATCCTGTGGGAAAAATTATTGATATCAACGGAGAACCTTTTATTATTATAGGCATTGCGGTAAAAAATTCAAGCTTTGAGCCTGTTATTAACAGCGTTGACGATTACTTTACATACTATGACCAGACTTCAAGCGGAATTGTTTTTATTCCGACAGAGGACTGGGGAATTGTTTTCAGATATGACGAACCGCAGAACTGCGTTGTCAGGGCGACAAATACTGACGCTATGACTAATGCAGGCAAAAAAACTGCTGATATTCTCAATGAATATGTTCCTGCAACTGACGCATCAGCAAACTCAGAGGAAGCTCTCTCTGCTCCTCAGTACAAGAGCGAAAGCCTGCTTGAAAAGGCTAAGTCCTTGCAAGAGCTTAGTAATTCAACTAACAGTATGCTCATCTGGATTGCCAGCATTTCACTTTTGGTTGGCGGTATCGGAGTTATGAATATCATGCTTGTTTCGGTAACTGAGAGAACCCGTGAAATTGGTCTGAAAAAGGCTTTGGGTGCGAGAAAACGCAGAATTCTCGGTCAGTTCCTTACAGAAGCAGCGGTGCTTACCAGCATCGGAGGTATTATCGGAGTTATTTCGGGAATTGGTCTTGCTCAGGTTATCGCCAAGGTTGCAGATGTTCCTGTGTCAATTTCTACTCCTTCTATTATCATTTCAGTTGTATTCTCAATGGTAGTAGGTATTGTATTCGGTCTTATTCCGTCTATCAAGGCAGCTAAGCTTAATCCTATTGACGCTTTGAGATATGAATAAAAATATATACTCTAAATATTTCATCAAACGGGGCAGATAATATCTGCTCTGTTTTTTTACAATAACGCAAAATATCCGAGATAACAATACTTTTATTTTGTCCGAATTTTAAAAGTTTATTGCAAGCCCTTTACATTAGTCTTCTAATATGCTATTATGTTAAAAGCAATCAATGAAAATGAACTGAAAGGATTTTGCTATATGAAGAATTTATTTAAAAAGATTATGAGCGTTTCCCTTGCGTCAATGATGCTTTTTGCAGTCGGCTGCGGAAGTTCGTCTTCTTCCTCATCTAGTGCTGAAAACAGCGGAGCTGTTAATTCAGGCGAGGATACCTCTTTACAGCAGGTTATGGACGCAGGCAAGCTTGTACTTGGACTTGACCCTACCTTCAAACCAATGGGTTATACAGATGAAAACGATCAGATTGTAGGATTTGACATCGACGTTGCTCAGGAAGTTTGTTCAAGAATGGGTATTGAACTTGAAACCTATTCTGTAAACTGGGATACTAAGGAACAGGATTTGAATGCAGGAACTATCGATTGCATCTGGAACGGTCTTTCCGTTTCAGAAAAGAGAAAAGAAGAAATGCTGTTGTCTGACCCTTATATGAAAAACGACATGATTTTCCTTGTAAATAACGACAGCGGCATCAGCTCTCAGGCTGACCTTGAAGGAAAGGTAGTTGCTGTTCAGAACGGTTCTACCGCTCAGGAAATTCTCAATTCTTCCGAACTTGTTACTTCGGGTTCTGTTGTAGTTATGGAACTTGCTACAAATGTTGAGGCTATTCAGCAGTTAGAGCTTCAACTTGCTGACGCTGTATTCCTTGATTTGGTTGTAGCTGAATATGAGATTACTTCCACAGGCAAGGACATGACGGTTCTGCCTGACGGACTTCAATCCGAGGAATACGCTATCGGTTTCAGAAAAGGCGATGAGGCTCTTTGCAACAAGATTGAGGAAACGCTGAAAGAAATGGTTGCCGACGGAACAATGGCTGAGATCTCTACAAAATGGTTCGGCAAGGACGTTTGCACTATCGAATAAGTTTTAAGGCAATACCGCACAACTATTGTGTGCGGATAACGCAGAAAATTTTTCGTC
>JBJERA010000085.1:0-2545 GCA_051882035.1 Hominimerdicola sp. | reverse complement strand
TGACCAGCTTAATTACCTTCAATCCTTGGAAGATATGGCGGAAGAAAAAATTGCCGTTTTAAACCAGTACATTAAAGACAATGCTTCTACCGATACAAAAGAGAATTATATTGTTGCTGACGTTGCTCCGTTGTTTATCGGCAAAGCTGAGGAGCTGACCAACATTTCAGATTTTGACATTCATCCAAACATTGAAGGTCACAGGGTGATTGCCGACTGCGTTGACGAAACTTTGAGGATGCAGAAATACACTTATTTCCAAGAATTTGAAATTGAGCCGGCTAAATCAGACGATTCTTCCGCTACGAAAAAAATGGCTGTAATTGCAGGCATGGCAGGAATTTTATCAATTACAGCGTTAGTTATAAGAAAAACAGTTCAAAACCGAAAGGATTAATTTATGAAAATCTATCTTGTAGACTTTGAAAACGTTAAATCAAAGGGACTTTCCGGCATCGAAAAGCTTGATGAAACGGATAATGTAATCATTTTTTACAGTGAAAACTCCGATACAATCAGCTTTGAAATGCATCAGAAGGTGCTTACTTCAAAGGCTGAAATCGAGTATTTCAAGGTAAATGTGGGCGGAAAAAATGCTCTTGATTTCCAGCTTTCTACCTTGCTTGGATATCTTGTGGCTAAAAATCTTTACAGTCATATTTTTATTATCAGCAATGACAGAGGTTTTGATTTTCTGCATGATTTTTGGCATGGAAAATATGTGGATACTCCTAACACTATTGTTTACCGCACACGAACCATTTCCTCTGCAATTAATTTCGCCGAGGAAAATAAAGTTGAAAATCTTATTACAGACTGCAACGTTGAAAACCTTGAATGTTTTGAGCAGGAAGAAACTTATGAACATGAGGTCGTTTCAGCTCTGGCTGATATTCCTGATAATTCAGAGGAAACGCTCGAAAAGGAAGATAATACAGCTTTTGATAAATCAGAGCAAATAGCTGAAAATTCGTTAAAAGAACAGCTTGGAAACCTTTTATCTGCAATTTGCAGCGACGAAGATATTGATAAAATCTGTGAGTTTATCATCAATTCAACAACCAAAGAGGAATTCCACAATTCCCTTGCAAAGGTTTTTAAACAGCAGGCTACCGAAATATACAAGCTGATCAGACCGAAATATCTGAAACTGAAAGAGCTTTTTGCTATGGAAACTTCTGTGGGACAGACAGATAATGAGACGGTTGAGAAAAACGCTGAAATTGATGAGGCGCAGACACTTTATCATGATGTTTTGAGCGAAAAAATTTTACAGCTTACCCATAAGTCCTGTTCGGATGAAGATTTGGAGAAAATCCTAAGCTGTCTGACGCAGACTTCTGACAAAAGACAGTTTTATATAAAAATGGTAAAAGCTTTTCGCAAAAAGAAAGGCTGTGAGTATTACAACATGATACGCTCGGAATATACAAACCTGACTAAGCAAATGCAGGAGATATAAAAATATGAAACTATTTATTGCAAGCGATATACATGGTTCTGCTCTTTGGTGCAGAAAAATGATTTCAGCTTTTAAAGAAAGTCAGGCGGAATGTCTTATTCTTCTTGGAGATATACTTTATCATGGCCCTAGAAATGATTTGCCTGATGAATATGCTCCAAAAGAGGTTATAAAAATGCTGAATCCTTTGTGTGACAGAATTTTATGTGTTAGAGGCAACTGCGATACAGAGGTTGATCAGATGGTGCTGGACTTCCCTATTCTAGCGGATTATGCATGGATTTACGGTGACAACACAAGGATTTTCGCAACTCACGGACACAAATTCAACTGTGATAATCTTCCGCCGCTTAGTAAGGATGATATTCTTCTTCACGGGCACACTCATGTTCCAATTATCAAAGATTGCGGAGATTATACTTATATAAATCCCGGTTCTGTTTCTATTCCAAAAGAAAATTCTGCGCATTCCTATCTGATTTTTGAGGACGGAAAATTCAGCTTTGGCTCGCTTTAATACGAAAATATGAAACCGCAGGCGTTCTAAAACGTCTGCGGTCTTTTTATACAGGCTGTAAAGTTTTCAAATTAGTATCTATGCCATTAATTTTAATTTCAGGGTCGTCAAGGGCAATTACAAGGCATTTTCTTCCGTCTATAATCTGAGTTTTTACTTTATCAACTGCGTCCTTGCCAATGTTTATCGTAATGCTCGGAACGGAAACTACTGTCTTTTTTTCCACAAGATTAACAGCAGTAAGAGGTTTATCGCCCATTTCATTTTCATAAACCTTTGGCAGGTTTTCTAATTTATCCTGACTTACTCCTGCCTCCCACAAAATTGAGGAAAGCTTATGATTATCAATAGTCGGAATTTCTGTTTCGTGAGAATTCTGGTCAACGATTTCCTGAATTTTCTCATTTACGGTGGTAATAACATCGTAATCAAGTTCATCGCCTACCACATTATTCAGAATTGCCTGAAATGTCTCTTTCTCACTTTCTCCTGACATGACAAATTCGCAGCCCAGCAACTCGTCAACAATAGATGTATTCGGTTTCTTGGCATTTTTGGTATAGTAC
>JBJERA010000084.1:0-10845 GCA_051882035.1 Hominimerdicola sp. | reverse complement strand
GAAAGCAGCAGTAAAGCTGACTCCGAAAAGGAAACAGACAGCAGTTCTTCAAGCGAGGCTGAGGACTACGAGGCTTAAATAATTAAGGCAAACATAAATTCTGCATAACGCAGGGTTTATGTTTGTTTTTTATTGTCTGAAAAATTGGTCTTATTACCATTTTACATACAAATTAAATTAACCGTAAACGTTTAATTTCCCAAATTTTAAGTAATTGCTAAATTTTCGTAAGACCTTGAAAACAGGGGTAAAATGTGGTATACTTATTTTCAAAAGAAGGGACAATCTTTAACCGTATAAAGAAAGGCAGGTAATTTTATTATGGTAATTAAAAGATTTGCTGCGTCCGCAATGGCGCTTATTCTGATGCTTTCCGTAACCGGCTGCAATAACAGCGATAATAGTTCGTCTTCATCAAGCAAGGCTGACAGTTCTTCGGCTGCTGAAAGCAATTCCGATTCTTCCGAAACCGAAACAAAAGTCTCAGCTTTCCCTGAAAAAGATTTTGTGACAACAACCGACGGCTCTGCAAAAGTAACCGTTGAGGGAAACAAGTTTATGGTCAGCGGCAGCGAGCTGTGGATCAACGGAGTAAACTCAGCTTGGGATAACTGGAACGACTTTGGCGGAAATTTTAATTTTGAATTCTGGAACGAGCATTTTATGAACTTGCATGAGTCCGGCTGTAACTCTGCAAGAATCTGGATTTCATGCAACGGTGACGTTGGAATGACTATTTCGGCTGACGGAACTTTCGAGGGAGCTACTACCGCTCATTGGGAAGATTTGGATGATTTGTTCATGATGGCTGAAACGTATCAGATCTACATTATGGCTACCGTTCAGTCCTTTGACCACTATAAGAATACATATCAGACATATGAATCATGGCGTCAGTTAATTCAGGACAATACAAAGATTGATCAGTATGTTGATAATTACATTGTTCCGTTAATTGAAAGATATGGCGACAGCGATTATTTCTGGTCTGTTGATTTGTGCAACGAGCCTGACTGGATATATGAAAATGCTGAGTGCGGACAGCTTGACTGGTCATATCTGCAATCCTATTTTGCAAGAGCTTCTGCTGCAATTCACGAAAAATCCAACGTACTTGTAACTGTTGGTATGGGTATGATTAAGTATAACTCCGACCAGGTAAACGGCAACTACATTTCTGATGAAGCTTTGCAGGAAGCTCTTGGTGATGATACAAGTTATGACAAGTCACTGGCTTATGTTGACTTCTATTCAACCCACTGGTATCCATGGCAGGAGGTTAACTGGGGCGTAAACTATGACAAATCCCCTGAGGAGTACAAGCAGGATACAAGTAAGCCTTGTATTATTGCTGAAATCCCTGCTGTAACTAACGATAAAGCAGACTACGACCTTGCCGATGTTTATGAACAGGCCTACAACAACGGCTGGCAAGGCGTTATGGCATGGAAGGCAAGCGGCGGTGATGACGGAAACGGTACATGGAGTGACATTGTACCTGCAATCGAAAAAATGAACACTATCTGCGCAGATAAGATTTTCCCTGTGGGTAAAAAATAATTTAATATGACATAAATAACGGGCGAACACTTCACAATGTTCGCCCGTTTGCTGTTTATATTTATTAAAGCCACATTCCGTATATCCTATCTCCCTCGATTGTGCGGTAAGACCTTGCGGAAATTGTATATTCTCTATTCTTTTTAATTTGCTGTGCAGTATTAAATATTACTGACTGCCCGCCCTGAATACCTTTGGATTTCGTTTGGTTATTCAGCTTATAAAAGCTGTTTTCGTTTCTTGCAACCTTTATTTCATAGCCTGACGCAGTAAGGTTTGAAACGCAGCCTGTAACTGTTTTCAAGTCACGCTTGGTTGCAACGATTTTTTTATCGGCGCATAAACTTATCTGATAATTAAATTCCTTTGAACCGCAGTACTGCCCTTTTCCAATAACCTTTACTGTTGCAGTTCCTATTCCCACGTTGTTGAGATATTCAACCTCATAATCAATATCAGGAACAAGAACATCGTTCCCAACAGTAACGTCAAATGCCTGAGTTCGCTGCTTTCCGTTATATGACATATTTGGCTGAATGTCTGCACTGCAAGCAGATACCGACGCTTTGGTTCTTACCGTAAGCTCGTCCGAAGGATTTCCGTATTGCTTGCTGTCATCAGCATTTACATAAGCCTTTACAACATAAACATACTTGACCTTTGAAGCAAGCCCCTTGTCCACATAGTTGTTTTCAGCCGTTTCGCCAATCTGAACAAAGTCGTCATCACTTCCCTGAATTTTACGGAACACTGCGTAGCCGTCTGCCTCTGAAACAGCCTTCCATGTAATTTTCAGGTTATCCGCAAAAACATCGGAAGAAATTAAGCCTTTCGGAGCAGAAAGAGTTACTTTTGAACCGCTGTTTACAGACAATTTTCCCTTTGAGTTGTCTGTAATATTGTTGTCCTTTGTAGTTGCAGTTGTATTTTCTTTAAACTCCATGGCAAAAGCCTTATTTTTACTGAAATCATTTTCCGAGATATTCAAATCCGAGGAATTACCATAAAGTCCGCTTAAACCGTTTTCAAAGGATTTATTATTCTTTACGGTACCCGTTGAATTTTCATAAACAATTCCGTTGTTTGCAGATTTTTGAATGGTATTACCCGAAACCTCTGCGGAAGAACCCTTTGTTACCTTTATTCCATTTGACCCCGAAGAAGTAATGGTGTTATCCTTTATCTGAGCGTCTTTGGTTTTTCCCGATAAATAAACTGCTGAAATTTCAGGTCCGCTGATATTGTTTGAAGAAACAACATTCCCTGCACCGCCTGAAATATACACTGCATTCTGTGGTGTTCCCGAAATTGTATTCTTATTTACAAGAGTATCTGAACCGTCCGTAAGTGAAATTAAATTGCAGTCGTTTCTGTAAAATCTGCCGTAATTAAAGCTGATTTTGTTGGAACTTATCAAAATCCCTTTCGTATCGTTGAGCAGTAAGCCGTAACCAACGGTTGAAATAGTATTATCGCAGATTTTCACTCCCTCAATTTTATAATCATAATCGGGGTGAGCGCCGCCCACAAGATTTCGTCCCAAAAGCTGAATTGCAAAAGGCATAGTAATCAGACTTGTGGTAGATGTAGAAATAGTATTGTTTCTGATAACAGTATTGGCATTATTATCCAGCTTACTGTAAATATCGCCGTATCCGTTAACAGGAACATGAAAATTTCCTGCCTCGGCATATGTCATATACTTGAAATCAATGCCGTAACCAACATTGTTCATTACATTATTTTCAATAATGCAGTTTTTGTGGTTAATCAAAACAATCGCCGTTGATTTAAGATTATCAAAAGTATTTCCGGTAATAAGCGTATTGGTGTAATAAACTCCCAAAGTTGCCGAGTGAGAGCCTATTCCTCTCATCAAATCATAGAAATTATTGTTTCTTATTACCGTATTATCACATGGAGTATCATCAAAAGGCGGAAAGCCTGCGAAAATATCGCTGCTGTTCATTGTATCAAGCTGAATAGCCTCTTTTTGATTTGAACCCGTATATCCATGAAATGAGCAATTTTCAATAGTAATATTTTTTGTTCCGCCGATTTCAAGGTGATGACCGTTTTTATTATCCTTGAATTCCGCATTCTTTATCCATAAATTGGTTATATGACCAAATCTGAGAGAAGAAAAATCTCCCGAAGATTCAGTAACATTACTGTTCCAGCAACCGCCCTCTATTATAATATTACAATCGCCGTCATAACCGCCTCTGCCGCTTTTCAGGGAATTTCTCAGCATAAATCCGTTATCATAGTTTCTGACAATTTCAGCTCCGTCCTCCAAGTAAATCCATGTATTGGAATGAACATACAGTCCCTTGCCAATCAGATACTTTCCTTTCGGAAAATAAACCTTTACCTGAACGGTATTCGACGCATTTTCAAGGGCATAGTCCAAAGCTTTCTGAATAGCCTTTGCCGAGTCCTTTTTTCCTGTTTTGTCCGCCCCGTAATCCACTACGTTTACCTGAACGGCTGTTGCATATCCCGAAATATCTGCTCCCGTAGCGTTTGTACCTGTTATTTTTGAATAGTCATAAGCAAAACACCTTAAAGACGCAAACATAACCATTATAAAAACGGCTAACATTACAGAAATCAAGGTGCGAGTCATAGTCTGCAAAATTATCCTACCTTTCGTTGTCTATTATCTATAAATTTTTACACAATTAAATTATACCAAAATACAATAACTATGTCAATAAATTATTGTAATAAAATGTCGGCAAAATTAATTTTTCTCTGTTTGCATAAAACTATAATTCAGATTTTGCAGAATAAATTGGTTTCCCATGCAGGATAATACGGAAATTGTCTCATGTAAAAGTTATAATCAGCATTTATGTTATATATATACAGCGGAATATCAATATAATCATATGGTCTGTGATAAAGTGCCATACATATTTTAGGAGAATATTTTCTGATAGTTTTTACGCTTCCTTTGAGAGCCTGAAAATCCGCTCCCTCAACGTCATATTTTATATATGTGCATTTTTTTTCGCCAAGCACGCTGTCCAAAGCTCTCGCCTGAATAAGCCTGCCCTTGATGTCCGCCTGAGCCTGCCTGCCCGAACCCGAAGTAAAACCTATACAGGTATCTCTCTCCCAGGAGGCAGAATTATGATATTCTATATTATCCAGATTTTTCGTATTTTTCATACACTTCTGGAAATTTCTGCGGTTAGGTTCAAAAGCGTATATTTTTTCATATTTTCCGTTAGTATGCGAAAGAAATTCGCAAATCGTATCACCGTTATACGCTCCCAAATCGCAGTAGATTTCCGCCTCTGACAAGTCAAGTAAATTGTGAGATTCATCAGTATTTGTAAAAATCTTTTTCAAATATTCGATTTTTCCTGTAATTTTAAATGCAGTAAGATTTTCAAAAACCAATCTTGATTGCTCGTCGCACAAAAGAGAATAGGCTTTTTCCGCATGATGAAAATTGTCAAGAAAATGTTCCTTATCAAAATACTCATCGCCGATAACCGCACAATCAGGGGCAATAACCTCATAACGCTGAGAAATCCCCTCAATACGCTCCATAATTTCAGGTAGGCTTGTTCCGAAAGCAAGCACCGCAAGAAAATCTTCTTCCTCACGCTCAACCTGAGAAAGATTTTTTACTTTATATCCGCAAAATGTCTGCCCTCTTGAAAAATCATCGCTGGCAAAAATACCTTTGGGCTCAATTCCCTTTTTCCTCATTATTGCAAGAATTTTCTCACAGCCGTCGCCCATTCCATATATATACACAGGCTTTGAACTGTTTTTCATACGCTCCCAAGAGCTTTCAAGGTCTTTAAAAAATTTTATATCAAGCATAATTATTCCAACATAACCTCCCTCTCAGCTTAATAAAAAAGGCGGAAAACCTCCGCCTTAAAATTATTCAATATCATCAAAATCATTATCAGTATGATCATGAAAAGGGTCAGAACCTACCAAATCACGACCTCTTACACGGTATTTGTCACGTTTGATATTAACCTGCTTATCCAACATTGCAAGAAATTCACGAGGCTTTTTAATACTTTTGACCTCTTTAACAGGTGTATCAACATCCTTTACATTAATTACAACAGTTCCGCAGCCGAACATTCTCTGCCCAATGGGAAGAACAAGCTTTTTATCAGTAACACGATAAAGCTCCATTTCGTCCTCCTCAATGCTGAGAAAACCTTTTCTTGTAATGAATTTATCCTCAGTTAAAAAATATCTAGTAAATGAAATCGGCAAGCCGAAAATTGTTCTTTTTTTATCTGTCCAAATATAATCTATAACATCTTTTTTCATAAATAATCCCCCTAATCCAAAGTTATATTTATAGAATAAGTTTACCACATACAATGATTTTTGTCAAGAATAAACACAATGCCGTGATTTTTTTAGGAACAAAAGACATATTAATTTACATATGAAAAAATATGAAACTAAGAAAATAAAACCTACGCATAAAATCCAAAACACTTTCTTTATTAAAAACATATTAAAATAGACATATCTACTATTCATATCTTAATTATATACAAATACAGCATAAAACCAGGTTATAAGATATTAAACCTGTTTTACTTATCATTCATCAAACGTTTTACCTTAATTTTACTTAAATTTTATAATTTCCACATAGATATTCGTCATTATAAGGCTAATAATATCAAATCTGACATAAGGAATCTGATAACTTTCATATTGTCGAAGAATAGTGTTTTTTGCGACGTCTTTTAAATTTCTGTAAAACAATCTGATTTATTTTATTAAATCCGGGCTTTTAAGGCATTTTTTATGCAAAAATATGAAATTGAATATTGCAAAATAAGAAGATTATTGCTATACTAAAAACAGTAAAAATTTTATAAATTTATTGAGAATTTTTTAGGAGGATGATGTAATATGTCAAAAAAAGAGATAAGTGTTTTGGTTGGTGAAATGACCGACCAAGCGCACCGAATGGGTGCGATTCTTAACGATTTGGGATGTAAAGTAATTTACTCGACAGCAAGTCCGCTGGATGTTCAGTTTGAAGTTATCCGCTCGCATCCTGACGCAGTAATTATTACCAAAAGTACCAAATACCCAAAACAGCTTTGTGAAAATCTGAAAAGTCTTGACCAAAAGCCTTACATTGTTCTTTTGTGTCATTCAAACGAGAAATATTTATATGAAAATATGGGCAATCTGATTGATAATATAATTTACGGTAAATGCAGCAAGGACGAGCTTTTCAGCATTATCTATGCTGTCAATGCGCAAATTGCTTCCAAACCTCAGCAAGCTTTGCAGGCAAGCTGCGAATTTCCTATTTCAATAGATACAGACAATGCAACCTTGCAGGAAAAGAAAGATATACTCCTGCACAATTCAGTTACAGCAATGCTCAACAAACTGTGCGTAACCCCTAATTATAACGGATACATTTATATAAGAGAAGCAATAAAAATCGCAGTTCAGATTTCTTCGGCAACACGAGGCATCACAAAACTGATTTATCCTCAAATCGCTCAGTCTCTTGGAGTTACATCAGCAGGTGTAGAAAGAAGTATTCGTACCGCAATTCACCGTTCATGGTTCAAGGTAAAACAGTATGAAAAAGCTGAATATTTCGGCACATATGCATTGCAGGAGAACTGGGTTCCGACAAACAGCGAATATATTTTCATTCTCGCAGACAGAATAAACTGCTATATCAATACGGCAATCTAATCCAAAAACAGCCCACACCAAAATGGTACGGGCTGTTTTATCTTAAAACGCATATCTGCGAAACGGTATCAAGCCCCTTAAAGATACAAACGTATCACTTGACACCGAGCCTTTCGCATACCTACGTTACTCTATACTATGCCAAAAATTCGTTTTATGATACCTTGAAAATGTAGGAAAATAAAAGCAGGGATACGACTATACCGTATCCCTGCATAACTTTATATCGACAACATATAAAAATGCCGTAATTTACAAAAACCGCCTTGCCGTCGCATAGTGAATAAAACCCGCACAAAGCAGGACGGGTAAATCAGCCCGAAGATTTCTCGCTCCCAGCGTCTGTTTTCAAGCGGCACAAAGTCGGCTTGAAAGAGGAGGTCTGCAATCCATTCATCGGAGACCGAATCCCTTTTTAAGAAGTGTTGGATTATAAAACCATGCTTGCTCGCACAAGGCAGAAATAAATATTTCGTTTTATCTTGATTGTATTATAACACATCTGCGTCAAAATATCAATGGTAATTCATACAAATAAATTATGAAAAATTGTGTAAAATAAACCTTGACAAACCGCTTGTTATATAATTAACTGAAATGTCCGCCGCAGCCGTCATGATCGCAGCCGCAATCACAGCCATCTTCACATTCCTCATCGTCGAACTCGAACATTTCCTCAATACGCTCCATAAATAAGCCGCCGATTTTCTCATATTCCTCATCATCGTCAATAGACGCAAGAATCTCATCATTATTCTCGTCAAAAGTAGATTTGAGAATTATAACCTCGCCGGAGTCCTGAAGGCTCTCCTCAGCGTTCTCAAAAAATGGAGTAAGAGCATAATACTTTTCGCCCTCATATTCCATAGCGTCAAGCAACTCAAAAGTCTGTTTCTCGCCGTTTTCGTCTTCAAGCTCGAACAAGTCAGGCGTATACTCATTATTCATAAAATCAGCCTCCGTTTCGGTTTTATACATTTATATAATACTAATATCACAGTACATCCAGTCGTTTCAGCACCGTAACATTTATATTATACTACATTGCCAATTATAAGTCAAGTCGATTTCTGTAAAAGTAATATTAAATATAAAAATCGCAAAAAAGTTAAGAAAAACTATTGACAAGTAACAAAAAGTGTGGTATATTATAGTCAAGGAAAAACAAATAAGAAAAAAACAAAGTCAAACAGAATATTAAGTTCAACAATCGGGTGATTGAAATTGAATTTAAATAATAAGGTTGACAGAGTTTAGATTATTAATAAGATAAAAGCCGTAGATAAGCTTTTCGGACAACGAGTTGGGTGTTTGGGGAGTTTGAGCGACAAAAATCGAAAAAATAATCATTATTGTTTTCCGAATCACGGGTTTAAATAAGGAGAAGTGAATACGCATCAAACGGTGAACTGAAATTCAGAACGTATGCGGGAACTCTTATTAAGCTCAATATGATAAAAAAGGAGCGAGTCCGATGGATGTAGCTGAAAGCCTCGAGAGTATTCGTGGACTCGATAATTTCTCAGAATAAGAAAGATTGTAACTCAGACGCAAGGGCTGATAAATCTAAACTATATAAAGTTATTTAAGGCAGAAATTTCGAGTTCGCATGACTAATTTACCAATCGAACGATACAATACGGATGCTCTAAAATTTAAAATTGAATATGTTCAGATTAATTTCTAAGGAGCGATTTTTATGATTGTTTTCAAGAGGAATCTGATTAAAATTTAGAATGGAGTGTTTCCAATGCACGTTTCAAGTATCAAAAAATAACTTGAAAGAGTGATACCCGATGTAAAGTTTATAATTTATTTGATAAAAATTTCAGTTTGAAATACTAAGAGTTTCGAGGGGCGATGTAATATGATTATTATGTTCGCAAGGATTTTGGAAATCTGACAGATGGGAGTGAGTCCGCCAAGAAATTCAGGAGCGTAGAGCTCATTTAACGATTATGCTACCGAAAGGGATAATTCCGATGGAAAAGTAATTTTTAATTATAAAATCTACTGAATGGAGTGAGTGCAGCAATTTACTTTATCTGCACAAGGATTTTGAATATCTGATTGATAGGAGTGAGTCCACCGGTTATTTCAGTTTAGACGTTAATACGTCATAGATTTTAGGTTTGTTGAAACCAAATATATTTTGGAAGGAATAAGTCCAATGAAGCGTTAAGAGTTGACTTTTATAAAATTTTCTGATTGGAGTGAGTGTCGCAATGAAGATGTTTGGCACTAAGAGAATGAATATCTGAAAGATAGGAGTGAGTCCGCCAGAAAATTCAGTTTCAGCTTTTTAGCTGACTTAACTAAGAAAATTATAAGCGAAAGGCGATAATTCCAATGGGTATGTAATTTGCTTCTTGAATAAATGTTAATGGAACTTTGATTACTGGTTCTTCGAAAGGTGTAAGTCCGATGGTTATTTAATTAAATTGTGACTGAACTAAATATTTTGAAAGGAAAGAAATCCAATGGCTTGATAAAATGCTTGTTAAGATTATTTTTATCGAAAGGATAGGAGTCCGATGGAGAAATAACTTAATTTTAAGCTGACGACCAACGGAAATTGCTCCGATGGAATAGCTTATGTTTTAGGACACAAAATTCACTGAAAGGTGTGAGTCCAAAGTACAATTAAAATGTTACTCGACATTATCTTTTTGAAAGGCGTGAGTCCAAAAGGCTAGCTAAATGCTTTGGGATATTACTTTTGAAAGGTGTGAGTCCGAAGTACAGTTTAAACTTTTTTCTAAAAAAATCTTTGATAAAGGACGTAATTCCAATGGCTTAGTAAGTTAGGTTGACACCTGTTAATGTTTATTAAAATTACATACAGAAAGGTGTAAGTCCGATGGCTTAATTATTCATAAAAACTAAGATTACATTAAGGGAGTGAGTGCTTTCATGAAAAATCTAAGCACCAGAAAAATGATTATCTGATTGATAGGAGTGAGTCCCCCAGTTACTTAGTTGAGCGGTAAGTATTTTATCGCAGTTTAAAATCGAAAATAAAAGCTTTTGCTTTAATATAGAACCGACTGATGTGCGTTTGTCAGTCGGTTTTTTATGCGTTTACTTAGTATTATAAAACAAAGGGACACAGCACTCCGTGTCCCTCAATATTTTAAATTTATCAAATCATGTTTTCTAAAAAAGCAATGGTTTTTTCGTCATATTTTAAATCCTGTGCAGACATATCTTCCTCCAACTGCCAAAGCTTTGTCACAGCAAATACAGAGGATACAAAAAACGGCTGACTGGAAAGATACCCAAGAGGAATGACCGCAGGACTGTCACCCGTTTTCTCACTTAACTGCTTAACCTTTGCAAGTCTGGCAAGATTTGCAGTACTTGCATACTGCCCCTCAGGAAGATTTTTCGCAGGGTCACCCTTTGCAAATTTTGCAAAAAAACCTTTTGCCTGCGGTGAAAATGCCATTACAGGAAACTTATTCTCTTTATACCAAGCATATTCCTTCGTATCCATGCACACAAGTGTATCATCACCAAAAGTATCCACGCTTGCATGAGCAAGGCTATATCTGATCTGAC
>JBJERA010000083.1:0-2564 GCA_051882035.1 Hominimerdicola sp. | reverse complement strand
GTCGAAAATATAAAATAATATTATGGTTAGAAATATCATTTATCTATAAGAATTTCGTCTATATTTTCAAAAATAAACTCCTGTGCAGGTTTTGGGAACACTATCGCCGTAAATTCTCGGTTCAGCTGAGATATTTTTTTGACCTCGATTATTCCCGCTTCTGACGAAAGTATGGTGGTGGTAAGTTCCCTCCTGCCGTTTACAATTTTTTCACCCAAGTAATTTTCATTCAAAAGCCAATCCTTCATGGCAGTTTTTAAAGATTTTTTATCAGCCGCCACTCCAAGCTGTGAAAGAATCTCGTCTGCAAGCTGAGATAATGTCAGCTCCTCATTAACAGGCTTAAACTCGTTCTTTTTCGCCTTTATAAGAGCAAAAAGCCCCTGCTCGTTTGATTGTCCATCAAAGAATTTCTTTAAGTAATTTCCGCTTTCTGCGGATTTTTCAGCTTCGGGGTGTTCAGCCAGATAATCCTTGATTTCCTTAATAAAAAATCGTCCGTATTTATCCTGCTTCGCCTTGCCGACTCCCGAAACTTCAAGCATCTGAGCAGAATTTTTCGGCATTTTCAGACACATATCCCTCAATGTCTGGTCTGTGAAGATAATATACGCAGGCATTTTTATATCTCTTGCAATAGACGCACGGAGATTTTTAAGCCGTTCAAACAAAGCAGTATCAATAGCATAAACCCCGTCGGAAGTTTCTCTGCCACGCATATCGTTTTTGCTGGTTTCCTTTGCGATTTTCATTTTTACCGTTTGTTTGTCAATGAGTATTTCCTTTGATTTTGCGGTAAGTGTAAGCGTATTAAATTCGCCTTCTGTGAGGTATCCGCCGTTTTCAAGAAAAGCGGTAATCTGCCTGATTTTAACCTGTGTGCAGTCTTTCATTATTCCGTAGGTTGACAGAGTTCTCAGATTAAACTGGGCGATTTTTGCATTGTCCGCTCCCTGCAAAATCTGAGCTATAATCGTACTTCCGAAATGTAAATTCCGCTGATAAAGTCTATACACGCAGGAAAGAATTTTCTGAGCCTCGATAGTTACATCAACTTCTTCAAAATTTGTATTGCAGTTGGAACAGTTTGAACAGAATGACATTGGCTTTTCGCCGAAATATCTGAGGATATATTCTCTTAAACAATCGGTTGCCGTACAATATCCCGTCATAGCTTTAAGCCTTTGGATATCCTTTTTTCTCAGTTCAAGCTGAGTTTCCTCGTCCAAATCGGGATTATCGTTTGAATTTTCAATAAGGAACATATTGGTTCGGACGTCCTGGGGACTATATAAAAGTATGCACTTAGCCTCCGCACCGTCACGTCCCGCTCTGCCAGCCTCCTGATAATAGCTTTCAATATTTTTGGGCATATTATAGTGAATTACATAGGAAACATTTGATTTATCAATTCCCATTCCGAAAGCGTTGGTGGCAACAATAATACGCTTTCTGTCGAAAATAAAATCGTCCTGATTGCTTCGTCTTTCCTCGTCGGGCAAGCCTGCATGATAACGTGTGCAGGAATATCCGTCGGCATTAAGCTTGTCGCACACCATTTCTACGTTTTTTCTTGTGGAGCAGTAGATCACTCCGCATTTATCCTTGTTTTCCTCCACAATTCTCTTTACTTCCGCATATTTGTCCTTTGGGTGAATAACTCCGAAATAAAGATTTTTTCGGTCAAATCCGGTGGTAAGGCAAAAAGGATTTCTGAGGCTGAGCATTTTTATTATATCGTCCCGAACCTGAGCCGTTGCCGTAGCGGTAAAAGCTCCAACAACGGGGCGGTAAGGCAGTTTTTCAAGAAATTCAGGGATTTTCATGTAAGACGGGCGGAAATCCTGTCCCCATTGGGATACGCAGTGAGCCTCGTCAACCGCAACCATAGATATTTTCACATACTTTGATATGGACAAAAAACCTTGTGTACAAAGCCTTTCGGGAGCAACATAAATTATTTTGTACATTCCTTTTCTTGCGTTTGTTACAGCGGTTTCAAACTGAGAGGCTGACAGTGAAGAATTAAGGTAAGCCGCCCTTACCCCCGACTGAATAAGCGAATTGACCTGGTCTTTCATAAGAGAAATAAGCGGCGAAACGACTATGGTTATGCCGTCAAACATAAGCGCAGGAATCTGATAACACATAGATTTTCCCGCACCCGTAGGCATAATCCCCAAAACGTCCCTGCCGCTAAGAATATTATCAATAATATTCTCCTGCCCGTCACGGAAAGAAGTATGACCAAAATAATCCCTCAGAACCTTATACTTGTCCATTATCATTAAACTGACTTCCTTTTTTATCAAATATCATTGTTTATTGTAAATCTACATTTAGGAAAATTTGAACAGCCATAAAACAATCCATGTCTGCCATTCCTTAAAACCAAATTACCTCCGCACTTAGGACATATCCCATTTCTTATTTTTTGATTTTTAATATACTTTTTATGATTAATTTGAGATATTAGTATTTGCTTAGTTTCATCACAATTTATATTAGCATTAGAAATTTCATAAAATGCTTTAAAGACTTGATTTTCCGTCAAAATAGGTTTT
>JBJERA010000082.1:0-11010 GCA_051882035.1 Hominimerdicola sp. | reverse complement strand
CTGTATTACAATCTGCTCACTTCCGGCAAGCTACATTCCCACCTCGCCGATATCGAAGAACAGGCACAAGCTCTCTTTTCTCGGCTGGTAAAAGAATACGCCGAAAAGGGAGGCGTGACAGAACAGCTCAAAGCAGCCGAACAAATGGCGTGGGTGCGTAGGATGAATAATATTCGTTCCCAAGTTATAGAATATGTTGGGAAAGAGCTAATCTATATATAAATTATTAGCAGGGCTGTCGAAAACAGTCCTGCTAATAATTTACGGGTATTTCTTTGTCAATAATAAATCTATTTTCTTGAAGTCTACCGGTATAAGCTTTTATGATCAAGCCTGCATCCATACACTTTACTAATTCATTATAAAACTCGGTACAGGTATCAATATCTACAGCTTTTATATATGGATGAAGAGATACAATCGCAAAGCAAACTCTGTAGCCTTTTTTCAAAAGCTCCAAAATAGAAGCAAGCTGCTTTAAGGTTCTTTCAGAATAAACTGTAGGGAATTTTGCATGACTAGTAACGGAAATTACACTTTTTACCTCAAGAATAGTTTTAGTTGACGGAAGATATAAATCCGCTTTATAACCATCAATTGTATGTTCTTTGATACCATCTATACGCTTCCCTAAATAAGAGAAGCGCTTTCCTTGAATTGAGCTTTCTATGGCTCTGTTCGCCATAGAGGTATTTAATACTATGTAGTTTCTTTTATACGGAACTGCAAATAGTGCATAGGGTGTTCTGGAATTGGGGGTTTGTGTCGGAACAAGTAAAACCTTTTTGCCTTCAAGCTGAAGGAAATTGCTTAAATGACACGAGGAAGGAACATAGCAGACAACATCCGCTCCATCAATTTGAACTTCACACAGAAACCGATTTTTTAATTCTTTTTTGAAAGTTCCTATTATAAACCCTGGATTTGATGCTGTCTGCATATGTCTTACCTCATTTATAACTTATTAAGAAATTCCTCAAGCTCGTCTTCGGAAATATACAAGCCCTGCATACGCTTAGTGTCACTTTCTGTAACCATAAGCATATCGCCCTTGCCTAGTAGATTTTCAGCACCTGGCATGTCTAGAATGGTTTGAGAATCTGTGTGTGAAGGCAATCTAAAGGACACTCTGAAAGGAATTACGGCCTTTAGTGCTCCAGTAACGATTTGAGCAGAAGGACGTTGAGTAGCAATAATTAAATGAATTCCCAAATTACGAACTCTTTGTAAAAGCATAAGGAGATTTTTTTCAAACTCCTTACGTGTTCCGTTCATTTCTGCTGCTTGAATTAAATCAGAGTACTCATCAATAACTACAACAAGCCGTTTCATTTTATTATTGGGGTTTTTGGCGTTATATGATTCAATATCCTTGCTTCTACAGGACCGCAGGGCAGAGGTACGCTCTTCCTTATCTTTTGTGTTGATTTCTTGGATCCTCTCTAGAGCTTCCTCTGCATCAATAACAACCTTACCACCATATAGGTGCGGAATTCCCTCGAAGAAGATAAAATCGGTTTGCTTAGGATCAATAATAAGAAGCTCAAGTTCATCAGCTGAATACTGATACAAGAGACTCACCAGCATAGTGTGTAGAAAAATTGTTTTACCAGAACCCGTTGTGCCCGCAATGAGCATATGAGGTGCACTAGCAACATCAATTATATCAAAGCTACCATCTGCAAGCTGACCTGCAATAACATCAAGATGACCTTTTCGCTCATCCAAGAGGGAAAGATGATCCGTAAGACGTATTGCATTACCTGCTCCGGCAAAAGGAACATCAACAGAGATATACTTAGTTCCTTTAATATGGTTAATTAGAATTTCACCATTTGCTTCAAGCTGTCTTCCGATATCTGCCTTATATTTTTCTATGCTTCTAATTGACTCACCGGATTTAAGCTCTACTGAAAATCTTGTGAAGCGTGCGGCTTCTTGAACATTTTCAACAGTCACAGGGTAAGCATTGATGCTATAATCACGGAAAACCTTATTGATTTTTGCACATTTTTCCTCAAGAGCCTTCAAATCAATCTCCTTCTTGTTGCTTTCTGTTTTTGCTGGTTTTTTCTCTCCGCTTACTTTTTTTGTGGTGATCTGTTTGCTGTCATAAGAGGCATTCGGTTGAGTGAAGGACACTTCCCCAGAGGTCGAAACCTCCGGAGTAACGGGTTTTTGTGAGGTTAAGGCTTCAACTGAATCATCAAACTCAACACTTGACAAAATAGCTTGAATCTCTTTGCTGCCAATAACAGTTAAAAGGAAACTATCATTCGCATATGAATCTGTTCCCTTATAAGAACTAGTACTACTGGTCGCATTTTCAAAATCAATAAAAGCTATATTTTTATTCACTACAAGCTTATATTGCCCTGCAAACAGTTCGTTCAAATGCTCGCTATAGCTAAGCTTTTCCTTAGGATCAAGCTCTGCTTGGAAAAGACCTTCAAACACCTGCTCACGAAGTATCTCTCTTCTTGAAACAGTAGTGATTTTCTCGGTTGGACCAAACATTTCTTTTACAAGATTCTCAAGAACAGCGGCTTGCTCGACTGCGTGACCGGAAATCTTATCCTCCTTGATTACGAAGGAATTGGGACTGTCACTATAGGTTTTTACCTCTATAATGTCTATTATTGCTTCTCCACTGTCATCTAATCTTATGCCAATTAAATCCGGTAATCTTCCGTCCTCTCTATCAGCTAGCCATTCCTGTGCCAATTGCGTGTCCAAACCAACAATAAGAGCATCCGGATGATTCTTTTTGTATTTAATTGCAGCAATCGCTGTGCCAAGACTACCCTTACCGTGATTGGAATCAAAAATTCTTGTTGAGGTATGCGATACAATGCTTAAAAGACCGTCATCATTGATTTCACGTATAGCTTCGATGATGCTTTTAAGTCCTTCCTGCTTGGGAACGAAATTACCAAGCTTTTTAACAAGCAGATCATAGCCTACAATAAACTTTCTACAATTATTCGAGTAAATGCCTATTGAACGATAGCTATTTTCTCTATAAAACAGCTTTTCACTAGTTGCCCGTAGAGAAATATCCCAACTCTTAAGACTTTGATCTAAAATAACAAGCCAATCAGCCTTTTCGAGGAAGCTATTATAGGTTTCACGCTTAAGCGGAGTATGAAAATATGTGCCAGTATGACTAAATGTAGAAGGCTGTTCATTTAGCTTTTCTATTATACTGGAATAAACAGTAAAGATTCCGCCTTCACTCGCAGGTCTGATTTCAACCTTTTCATCAACCGGATCATATTTATATATTTTGGGGACGCAAAGAGGATGAAGATGAATATGCTTATTATTTTGCGCAGTTTCAATTTTCACCTCATTAGGATCAAAAATGACAAGCAGATGCTGCTGTTGGGAAAGCTCAGACAGAATTTGCGTATAGGAACGACGTTGATCTGCAATCTTGAGCTTAAAGTTCAAGCTGCGTTTCCCCTTTACCTTTCCAAGCATGCCATCATTTAAGGATTCATCCTCAATTTCTACCCAGTCGTTAGGAACCTCCTTTGTTCTGAATATAGAAACCTCTATGCCGCTAATGTTGAATTCCTTGTCGTTATTTAGAGCTTTAAGCATAGCTACAACCACCTCTACAGACGGAGGATCAATAAAAGCAAGCTTTAGCATCATTCCTGCGTGAGGATAGAGGCATAAATATCTAATAATTTGTTGCTTTAGGGTATCTACGCCATTTTCACTTTGATTAATTTGTGGTTGATTTGAGTAAATGGGAAGCATTCCTATTCTTCCAGAGAGCGGTAGAAACGCTGCTCCGCTTGTCGACACAGTAACAGGCATTAGCATAACAGACAGGGGATCCGGAATATCGTCAGCCTTACGAATAATAAATGCTTTGTCATCCTCTGAAAGATGACATTCCTCGGTACCGTTTAACCCTTTACTAGAAAGAATTTCCTTTGCGAGCTCAATATATTTCCACAGATATAAGGGGTGAAGCGGTGTAGGAATGGCGTGTAGTCTTGCTTCTCCAACAATAAATACATAATCTAAGGACATAACTGTATTAATTATTTCCTTAGCTTTAGAAGCAGATATTCCCCAAATTTTCGGAAAATCCTCGTTAATTGAGTTGAGAAGCTTTTCATATGCTTTTAAATATTCTGCAAACAGTGAATATTTAGCCAAAACCTGAAGCATCGGTGAATCCTGCAAGCGTTTTCTGTAAGGGATAAGCTTTTCTCTTGCAGAAAGGAAGCACTTTAAGCTTTCCGAAATGGTTTCTCCATCCGTTAACAAGGTTGCAATTTTTGCAAGATTACTCCAAACGATATCTAGGTGTTCCTTTTTAAATAGCTCAGGAGGATATTTACCACGATCACGTATAGCCTCTCCGGGAGCCTGTACTTCAGCACGAATTATACCGCCAAAATCATCCTCAGTTGATAATTCGGTGGCAATTACCTCAGTAATAGGCTCTGTGTGTATTTGAAGCTTTACATCGTTTACATCAATATCGATCTTTTCTGCTTTTTTTCTAACCTCATCCTTGTCCAATTCACTTGCTATATTTGTCAGCACGTCGTTAATTTGCTCACTGTTGTTATCAAACATGAGCTGTGCAGCCAATGCTGTAGGTTTAACTTTTGAACCCTTGGTTTTGGTTGGAGTGGGCTTAGGATCTGATTTCTTTACTGCTTTAAGACATTTCTCCACATCATCGAGATCCATCAATCTGAGCAGTTCGATATTCCTCGACTTATAGTAGTTTAAAATTAATCGAGGCATCTCTTTATTAACATTATCTTTAGAATAATAATTGGTAATACTTTGCCGTTCGGTTTGCTCAAGATTGCCTATTTTTTCTATTATTGCGTGATTGCGACGAATTCTAGCAACAAAATCATCCTTTGTAGGGTTTTTACTGTCTATGCTTTTATCTGCACACAGCCCAAGCTTATAATAGTTCTCTTTAATTGCAGAAGGAAGCATTTTATCCTCTGTTTCAAGTAATAGCTCTAAATAGCTTAATACTCTTTCAAAGCTAAGTATGCTTCGAACCGGCTTACAACGCAGGGCTTTAATAAGAGCTTCAATAACACTGTTGGTTCCTGATAGCTCTTCTTTTACAATATCACAGCTCTTTGTGTATACCTTTTCTAAGGTGATTTCCGGAAACCATCTTAAAGATGAAACCTTTTCTATTTCGGATCTCTTGATTATTAGGATTCGAAATACATTTTCGTCACCCGAATTTCGAGATTGCTCTGCTTGCTCTACTGTAAACGCATAGCTTACGGAGTCGCCCTTGTCAGGCAGGGTATCGATCAATTCTTGCTCCTGTTGCTTAGAAAAGCCAAGGAAAAACAGCTGAACACATCGACTTGTATCTAATTCCTGCGCAAGCTGAGCATAGTTAAAATCAGGAATGGTAACAAGCGATACACCGTATTCTTTAGCTGCTGCATATTCATTTACAAGCCTTGTTACAACCTGTGTTAGTAGCTTTTTACTCATTCCTTATAACCTCCATCCTATTAAAGTAACACCATCGGCATATCTTTTGCCCAAACCGAGTGAAATATATGTATTGGCAATTTTTTGAGCATTCACACTCAAATCTCCACGTAGATCCCCCGGCGTTGCTTGTGCAATATTATTAGCCTCTAAAACACCATATTCACGCTCTGAATCTGCCCCGATCAATATGTTGTACGCATCAAAAAGACGTTCTCCTAAATCCTTCAGTTCGAGACCATCATTTAATTCATCTATTGATAATGCACTGAGCGTAATGGTTTCAAGTGTGAAGCTATTCAATAGGTATCGTTTTGTCTTAGCACGATTCCCTTTAGGACCGATCAAGCCGGAACGAACACCTAAAACTCTACAAAAATCAGACGGCGAGTTGCTTTTATATTCAAAGGTATATAATACAATTTGAAGAGCACGAGATAAGGCTGCCAAAGGTGAAACATCTTCTTCACAAAAGCTTTCAAAATAGCTGATAAGGGCGGGCTTTATATTATTTTCCCTATCTGCTGTAGAAAAAATCATAGAATCTATCCATTTTTTGCATTCTTGAATAGTATCGGCAGGAATTACTGGCTTGAGCCATTTTCTAATAGTATTTGCAAAATAATCCTCTACAGACTTTTTGGCTATAGTGTAGGTCTGCTCACTCGCTTTTTTGATGGACTCTAAATCCGCTCCCGCATCAATTACAATCGGTGGCTTCTTTCCGTTGTGTATAGCATAGTTGCTGTGTGTAAGGTATAAGAAGGTTGCAAAAATAGAGAAATTTATGATTCGTTTTAAGACAGTAAGGCTATTTTTTGCTTCTCCAATATTTTGAATATTTAATGCGAGTCTATCAAAGCCCTCTCTAATAGATTGTTTGACAGAGTCCCAAGCAATTTCCGAATCCTCTTTATATACGATGTCTCCGACATTTCGTTTTTCTTTTTCGGAAGGGAAAGCAATTATCGGCTTTACAAGCTTCGTAATATCATCGGTGTCATCATCTAAAGCCTTTTGCAGTAGCTCGATAATAGGTGAACGCTTCCCGTTAAGCTTTTTCGAAAGGATATCAAACAAGAAATCTCCTATCCCCATTTCCGATGACACCTTGTTTCTAATCATCCAATGGGAGGATATTGTCATTACAGAGAACTCATAGCTTGGGTATACCGCATTGTCTTGATCAAAAATATCATCTAGCAAGAAACGAAGTTCCTTAATATCAGAAGCCTTTTCTTGATAGCCGTTTTGAAGAATATTCTGATATTTATCAATAATGGCCTCAGACGATACAGCATCCTTTCTTCCGTCGCTGATAATCCACTCGTGAACATCTCTTGTATTACAGGTTTCTCCAGTGCAGCAACGAAAGAGTCCGTTGGCGATATGAGGCGGCTTTGTAGCGTTTGTTGTAGGATAAAAGCCAAGATAATCCTTGCAAATATCCTCACTGATTTTTTTTAGGGTATCAGTTGCCATCTTCAATCCTCCTCAAAGCCATATTGGCCGTCTTGAATAAATACTGATTTCTTATAATTCTTTCGACGGCTAGCGATGATTACCTCGCCGTCGTCGTTTTCCTCGGTAAGTCCATTGTCGTCAAGCTGCTGTAAAAACATTGCTGCCGATTGCTCGTATTGAGGGGCAAGCAGATTTATTGGATAACCCTCTTCAATAGCATTTAGTGTTCGAATAAAATCGATGTCTAACCGCAAGCTGGGTTCAGCTTTCCCTTTTGGTGTCATAATGATATGATCAGGAATATACTCTAAGCCCTTCAACCAATCTGCCGGTTTTGGCATCTGTATATCAAGCTCGCTTGCATCAATAGACTTACTTGAAACCGCAACTGCAGCGGGGATACTCATATCATATCTATGGGTTGTCCAAATGTGCAAAGACTTTTTATCGTCAGAAGAGGGTAAAAAGAGCTTGTTTATGGATCTTATGAGCCGCTCCTTAATTTTCTTCTTTTGCGAATCAAAGTTAATAAACATATCTGTGCACTTTTTGATTTCGCTGGGTTGTAGCTGTAAAAGCTTGTGACCATGAATATTTTCAAAATAATACTGTCGTTTGATTTCTTTAAATAGGCTTACCGCATCGTCAACCTCTTTATCCTCAAATTCAGGATCGTTAGGCCACTTGCGGGGCACTTCAATAAGCCAGCCCTCTTTTAGCTCTCCGTTCCAAAGCTGTTCATCAAGCGACGGTGATGAGAGATAAATTGGATCAAATTGCTGAATTGCTTGTAGCAACTGATTGGAGCCTGAAAATATAGCGGAATAATATTTTTGCTCCTCATAATCTTCCATTAAGCAAGCGGTAAAAATAAATGCTAACGCTCCTAAAATATCACGTATTGCAAAGTGCTCGCATTCTGAAGCGGCAAGCTGCATTAATGAAAGCACCTGTGCCTTCACCTCGGGAATAGAAAGTGCCTTTATATTATATTCCAAATATTTATTATGCTGGGTATCCTCGGAAACAAGAGCTATGAACTTATCTATAAGCTCGCCCAAAAGATTTCTGTCGGCATCCAAGAGATTTCTCTCATTAAGATCTATTAACGCAATTCTGCCGGTAAGCGGTTGTGATGTACTGTAGGTAATTGCACTTTTCTTTGCCACCACAATCTCCTTATAAATATCTGGTGCCTGCTTTTTTATATGCTTACATAGCTGTATAAAAGGATATTCATTTACCGCAATAATGGCAGGACGATGCTCTTGATAGCAAGCTATAATATCGCTCACAATAGTATCGTAGCCAGTAATATTATTCATATCCTTCTCAATATAGGCGTTATATTTCTGTATCTCCGGATCAACTGATTTTATCACAAAGGTTTTTCCATCTCCGGGATTGCCAGTAAGAAAAATTATTTTTGCTTTGCCTAGCATATCCTTAATCAAACCTTCAACATTTGATGTTATATGAATTAGTCCCAGCTCTTCATCAGACATATGGTCGGAATAACAGTTTTTTCCGTTGTAAAGCTTTTTTACAAATTCTAGCCTTGACATAGCTACCTCCTTATATATTTCCTAGCAGGATCGTCTCAACATCGAAGTCGTTAAGGCGCTGTTCAATATCAACGGTTGTGAGTCGCTTAGTTAGCCATCGGTTATACCAGTAATCGATAAGCTCTTGAGTTTTTTGTTCAACAATAGCGGAATTGTTTAAATCATATCCGTAATCTACATCCTTGTCGAAGCCCAAAAGGTATTCATTAGTATTATCTGCAAGGTTAATCGAATAAACAATTCTCGGAGAATAATGCTTGAGGAAGGCTTCAGCCTTTATCCCGATGCTACTCAAGCCTCTGCTGATCATTCTAAAGCGGGGGCTTGTCCCTTCACCGAAAACATGATTAATTTTCTTTCCACCATCCTGTAGCTCTAACAGCTTGGAGAAAAGAGCGGTGGTTTCCTTAGAGAAAAATACCGTTCCAAAGCCTTCAGTAATACCCATCTTTCTGAATTCAAGATTACTATTTTCAGAAAGAGGAACCTTGATGCGATTGTATTGGCTGCTTCCTACTGCATACAAGCTTGTTGTCCCTAGATAAACAAGTCTGCTATCTCTAACAACACGCTGTCCCTTCATTCTGGACGCTATTTCACTAATTTGATTTTCGTATCGGTGAGTATAATCGCTGATAACGGTAGGGCTGCAGGAAAGAATACTGATTAGCTTTCCGCCAAGGAGCTCGTTGTATGGAGGAATAGAGCCGCAAACGATAATATCCATCATATTAGAGCCAATCTTTCGCTTTCTATTTGCAATCAAAGCTGTATGTATGGCCTTTCTTCCAGCTTCGCTTGATAAAAGCTGGTTCAACTTCTCATGATTAGTTTCGCCTGTTACTCCGTTGAAAATACGTTTTGTTTCCAGCAGCTTAGCTAGCTCAGCAGCACGTTTACGCTTAAACAGATTGCTTTGAGCCTCTTCTTCCCAGTTGGGAGCTTTTTCATTGTTTTTGTTATTTATAGACTTTTCTGCGTATTCTTCAGCCATTGCAATAAGCTCGTCAATTTTTTCTTGCTTGGGGTATTTAGTGTTTCTATGATAACCCAAATCTTTTAAATAGATTTCCGAAATGGCCTCCTCGATGTTTTTCAGAAGTTGGGGATACATTTTGTTAGCATATTCTGTTGCTCGAGTGAAATGCTCTGCTTCAGTTTCGATTGCTCTGCTTATTTTTGTCTTTACACGTTTTCCATCTGTTCCGCTGATGATTTGCTCGCAAAAGGTTTCCTCGGTTTTTAAAGCCATATTTCTTTTTATAGCATCAACCGTCCAACCTATATCGTCATCTCTAACAGTAAGATTTAAAACGGAATTTCCAAGTGCAAAGATACCTATAACTGGATGATATGGTTGCAAACGATCCCTAACCAAATAAAACATATTGCGCCCGGGCATTGTTTTATAGGGGATTGACCATGTATATCGAAAGTAACGCCAAATATCAGAAAGTTTATAGCCTGTCAAGGCATCACGCTCGCCAGTAACAAGCTGTATATAGGGTTCGCAAACTTTTTGACCATTTTGAATTTGATGAATTAAAAAATGCTTGTCCCCAATTAAATTTCTAACTGAGATGTTCTTACCTTGATAGTTTTTATTGGACTCCATTTGCTTTATAAATGCAGTGACGCTCGGAGATTTAAATTGCGCATTCTTTTCGGCACTTAATCGATAACGCAGTTTTTGCTTATCATCAAGGTTATCGTTTTCCATTTTTAAAGTAAGAGAACCATCCTCTATTTCAAAAATCCAACCCTGAAGAGAAAGATCCATAAGTACACTTAAAGCCGAAGCATACTTAAGCGATTCTAATTGATCATCCGAATTATCAACATCAATTTGCTCTAGCTCACGTTTAATAATCGCAGCTCTATTAATAGGCAAATTGTGACCCATTCGTTCAACCAGTCTTTTGAAGCGTTCATTATAGTAATCATTCAGAGCAGGCTGATACTTCTCTGAAGCCACCGTTTGTTCTTTAGTTTCCGAAGAGGAACCCATAATTCCGTCTCCCTCCAATTCTTGCATTTGCGACATTATCACACATATATCTACATTTTGCGAGTCTGCAATTCTAATGCTCGTAGCCTTGAGAAAAAAGATATGTGCGGTGTAATAAGAAATTTCTTACATCTTAAACCAAAACTTCCCACTTACCGTAGCGTTTGCCGCTTTCACGGCGGATATAGTTTTTATCCTGTAGCGATTTCATAATTCGCTTGATGGTTGCAATGGATTTTCCGGTTGCTTCAGCAAGCTCTTGCTGTTTCATCGTCGGGTTCTTTGCGACCAATTCTAAAACTGCAAGTTCTTCTAAAGTACAGTCTAAAGTATCAAATTGATACTTTGAAACTTTAGAATTGATACTTTGGGAAGTTTTTTCATCCACGAAATCAACATGCATATATCGATTTTTTAATTCGTAGTTTGTGCCGAGCAGAAGGTTTGAGAAAAACAATTCCAAAAACT
>JBJERA010000081.1:0-2592 GCA_051882035.1 Hominimerdicola sp. | reverse complement strand
ATTTACCTGAATTTCAGTTGTCCTTTTCCGAAGAAATCTTATGCAAGCCACAGACTTACTCATAAAAATTTCTTGAATATATACAAGAAACTGCTTAAAAGCGGCGGAGAAATTTATCAGAAAACTGATAATATGCATTTTTTTGAATTTTCTATTGAACAATTCTCTCAGAACGGCTTTGCCCTGAAAAATGTCACTTTCGACCTGCATAACAGCGATTTTGAGGGAAATATTGTTACTGAATATGAAAAGAAATTTTCTGAACAGGGTTGCCCTATTTACAGACTTGAAGCTTACATATCAAAATAATAAAAACCGCTGAACGGAATACATCTGTTCAGCGGTTTTGCTATGCAAAACTGATTTAATAAAATCTTGTCTTATGTTTGACAATTACAAATGCAACTGCACCGGCTAAAATTACAGCACCGCCCGCAACAAGTGCAATGAATTTTCCTGAAACTTTGTTGCTTTCTTGTGGAATTGATTCAGCAGCACTATATGTAATTTCCTTTTCCTTAATATCAAATCCAGTTTCAGCCTCTGCCTTCTTAGCATTCGCATTATAGCCGTCAAGATTTGCAATCTGCTGATATTCGTCACCTGACTTTAATGGAGTTGTGATCGTAATATTATCAATGAAAAATACATCAGCTGTTTCCATCTGCTTTACAATCGGAATTTCAATTACAAATTGAGTAGCATTAATTCCCTCCGGAACTGTCACAACGCCCTCTTTAAAATAATCGACATTATTATTATCAGTATCATTATACTCGAGCATCAACGACTTGTTTACCAATTTGCTGTTCTTATTATCGGTAGGAAAAGCAAAAACACAATTATTCAGCAGCTTGCCATTAGCAGCCTCACCAAAACGATATTTAAAAGTGATCATACAGCCGTCAAAATAATTTACTCCCACATCACCAGCATTAATCTTGATACCCATTGTAATATAAGGAGCACCGTCCTCATCAGCACCAGCATAAAGCTGTTTGCCGTTTTCATCTCTGATCTGACCGGAATAAGTGCAGTAATTATCAAGGTCTTTATTCAAACTGGCAGAAAGCTTTAATGCACCGCCCTGATAAGTATTATCCTTCTCCTGGCTCAAATTAAGTTCAATCAATGATGCATCATTAGTACATTTAACATATTTGTCATAATTAGGCATATCAAAAGATATTGTAGGAGCTTCTGTATTTGTTGTAAGCTTGTCAGGATCAGCCCAGAATTCATTGTCGGCAGCCGAAACAGACAGAACCGAAAAAGCCATTATAGCCGCAGCAGAAAATAAACTCATAGCATGTTTAAATTTCACTAGAATTCCTCCTTAAAATATTATCTCATTCTTATTTTACAATAAAATAAGAACAAAGTCAAGTGAAATTTTATACAGATTTAATATTGTTAGCATAATTTATGCGAATCATTTACCTATTATATATATTCTGGAAATCCCGAGCCATTCTCGAACCCAGTAAGTGAACAAATATCTAGGCTCTGTATGTGCCGAATATGCTGTTATTTCTCCTGCACCCTCTTTTTGAGCAATAAGGCCGGCACGATACTGATGAAAACCATCTGTAACTATTGTAATATCCCTGCTTATACCAAGCTCGTCCAGTATTTCAAAAGAATATTTCAGATTTTCACTGGTTGAAGTGGATTTGTCCTCCATAATTATTCTGTCAGCTGAAATTCCCTTTTCAACTAAGTAATTTTTCATTGCCTCAGCCTCTGAAAGAATCTCGTCGCTGCCCTGTCCTCCTGAAACAATACACAAAACATCAGGATATTTCTGCAAAGCCTCATAAGCGGTATCCAAACGTCTGCGCAGCATTCTGGTTGGACGCTCGCCCCTTACCTTACAGCCCAGAACAATAATAACATTCGGCTCTCCCTCAGGTTCATTCTCCTGCGCTTCGTACATTACAACTGACAAATATGTAACATAAACAAGCCCTGCAATTATCAAAACCGCAGAAAAAATCAAAGCAGCTTTTCCAATGCCGTAAGACCATATATCTGAAATTACACCAATAAATTTCTGCCAGTTGCAGGTTATTATAAGAAGTATCGCTGAAATTGATATTCCCAGAATATTTCCTGCATTGAATATAGGAAAAGGCATAAGAAACAAAAATAGCAAAATTGTTTCCAAAGCCACGATTATATGTTTAGCTGTCATTTTTTTATCCTTTCTTTTGTTTTTTATTATTATATCACAATAAATCCTGCTTTACAACTTAATTTTTTCTTAAAGAAAACAGCAAAACGGGCAAACAATACTCTCCCTCACGTTTTATACAATAATTGCAAAAACTCAGGAGCATTTTGTCCGCCCGTTGTAATATACAAAATCTTTATTCACTTTTCATCTTAAAGCCTGCTTTTGAAATCCTCATAACCGAATTCTTTTACAAGTTTTAATGTTCCGTCAAGCTTATGCAGATAAATTGACGGCAAAGGCATTCCATTAAATGTATTGTTCTTTACCATTGAGTAAATTGCCATATCGCAGAACACAAGCCTGTCGCCCTCTCTCAAAGGCTCATCAAAAGAATAGTCCCCAATTATATCTCCTGC
>JBJERA010000080.1:0-2593 GCA_051882035.1 Hominimerdicola sp. | reverse complement strand
AAGGCTTTTTATGTATCGCAGTAATCGCACTGCTCCTGCGGTAGCAAGTCCGATTGCAATGTCAACTATTGCAAAACTGGGAATAAGCGAGATATCCAAATCTGCAAGCTTGTCCATAACGGTAAGCATATCGCCGTTTGCATTTCGCCATAGGCAGGACAACTGGTTGCCTATGCCGTATGTAATTACAGCCGGAACAACTTCTGATATTATCTTTTTCTTGTCCATTCTTACACCGCCTACAAAGAAATTTCTCTGTTCAAGCCTTTTTGCTTTTCTTTTTGCTTAGCTTTTTCTTTTTCCTGCTTTTTAACCTTTTCGTTGATTTCACGCAGCTTATTTCGGCTTATCCGATAACGTTTGCTATGCTGTTTTTTTGCCTGAACTCCGTTGACATATTCAGAAAAAGCTTTTTTGAAATTTTCAGTTTTGCTTGTGTCAAAGAAAACATGATACATAGGCGGATTAACGCTTTTATCACATTTGACCGCAAAATTTATATCATACTTTGCAGCGGTTTTCTCAAAACTTTTGATGTTTTTTTCGCTGATTTCAATGGATTCAAGCTTGCCATGAGCTGATTCGTAAATACTCGACAGGCTTTTTTTGCCTGTTTTCTCTACGTTCTTGCCATGAACAAAATTCTCCAAAGTTTTTTTGAAAATTTCTTCTGACAGTTCTACTGCTGAGAAACAAACGCTTAGTGTTTTTCTTGCCGTATTGTCCAAAAGCTCACCGCCTGTCTTTCTGCATTCTGAACATTGGGCAATCGCTATTCAGGCAGGCAACAAGCGTATTCGTCAGAATGTCCTCGACGTCAGATTCGTTCTCGTAAACACCGAGTACTGCTTCATCACCGGAGTGAAGTTTTGCAACAATCTGGTATGCTGGTATTTCATTGCCGTTTTCGTCTTTGTACTTACCCTCGTAGGTATCAATGGTTGCAACATAGGCAAGGTTGACCCATTGATTGGATTGTGTCAAAATCATCATTTTTGCATTTCCTCCTGTCAATATTTTCTTGCTTTTTCAAATCCGTGGGTGAAAATTTAGGGCAAACTCCTCAAATTCGTCCAAATCATAGGACGTAGCATTGTTGTCCTGTGACGGTTGCATGGTGCTATGTAAGGACATAGGAGCGTTATATAAAGCCGTAAGCAGATAGTTCTTGCGGTTTTTTATATTGCTTTTCGTTTTTCTCAGGCTGTTTAATACATAAGCGATATGTTCCTGTTCAATGCATTTTAGTCGGGTACGAACAATCTCTGTGTCAAGCATAATCCCTTGAATGGTAATTGCCTGAGCTTTCGTGAGATACACACCGGCAATTACATCAATCAGTTCGTCAACTTCTTCATGACTGTAATTTTTATACAGTTCATGTGCATTTATCTGTTTGGATATTTTATCCATGGTATTTTTGTAATCAATCTCATCAATCTTTTTGTCAAAATATGGTTTGCTATTATATATATTATTATTTATATCTTGATTAGATAGATTAGATATATTAGTATTTATTTTATTAATATTTATTATTTTAGTATTTCTTTGTGTCGGGTTTTCCGACGACGGGTTATCCGTTGACGGAAAATCCGTCAACGGTAAATCCGCATTTTGAATTTTAACACAGTCTTCTGAAACATCGCAATTACGCTCATTTTTGCAATTATGATTATTATTCAACTGCGGATTTTCATAAACATAATAAATATTTTTTGCAAACTTACCTGATTCAGTTCTGCTTTGTTTTACTCTGACTACATATCCGGCATTTTCAAGTTCTTTAATTGCAGAACGCACACTATCTCTTCCGTCTGTGGCAAATTGTGTTAATCCACGAATCGAATAATCCCAATCGTCAGAGCAGGAGAGCATATACGTCATGATACCTTTGGCTTTCCATGAAAGGTTTTTGTTGCGTACATGGTGATTTGAAATTACTGTATAATCTTGAGTTTTGATAACTCTGAATATAGCGTTATTCATATTTTTTACTCCTACATATTGGGTTCTACCCAAAACATTGTGTTAATCATTTTTGCTTTATTCACTGCAAGTTTCTGGCTTATATTGTCTTTAAACAAATAATTTTTCTGTAAAAGTTCTGCTATTGCAGTATCAAAAACTTCTTTACTGTCTGAATGGGAAGAATAAAGCTCTTCCGCAGTTACATAATCATAGTTCGGATTGTTCACCATTGTGACCAAAATACCTTGTGCATCTAAAGATAAATCATTGAGATTTTCAAACTTCACTGCAATGAATCCATGCGATATAAACTTGGTGATTTTAACGTTCATTTTAATTCTCCTCCATTTTAAGTTTTAACATTCATAATCTACTTCCAACAAAGTAAAAGCAACTTCTTCGTTATCCGCACCGTTGATAATCAAATCACGAGTAAAGTCAACAATGTTGTCTTTTAAATCATCTTCTGTATAACCTGATTCTTGTACGTCAATATCCAAAACTATTGATATTTTCATTTTTATTGTCCTCCATGATTAATTTAAACATTTCCATAAGCTCGCTGTACGAAATTTTGCAGGCAGGTGCAAGCTCTGTAATTTTTCTCATAAGCTGTTCAATT
>JBJERA010000079.1:0-2595 GCA_051882035.1 Hominimerdicola sp. | reverse complement strand
TGAATTTCCTAAGCAGAATACAGCAATTATTATGCCTGCAATCACCAGAACAGCTGATATTACAGAAACCGCAACAACTATATTTCTTTTTTTCATAATAACTTCACAGCCTTTCCGTCCACACAAGTTATCATTATCATACTACCGGAATTATGGGTAATTCAATTACATCGTCTTTTTTGTCGGAATCTTCAGTAATTAAGCCTGCCAATTTCTTCTGAATATATGTTGCGTCTGCAATATCTATTACTCCGCTTTTGTCAATATCGGCAAGGTTTTTCTGAGCACTGCTGAATGTAATAATTGATGCGCTGTATTTCTGAATCATAGTAGCGTCTCTAATATCAAGAAATCCGTCAAGAGTTACATCTCCTTTCGGCGACACAATCGGAGTGTCGGGGATAATTTCGGTTTCATCATCTTCAAGTGCTGCTGCGGTCATTGAAGAAAATATTACCGCTGTCATAACCCATATTAAGCACAAAATAAAAAATTTACTTTTCTTCATAATTTTAATCCTCACTTTGATAATTATGCTTTTTCAATACCTGTATTTCTATTTTCAGCTTTTTTCTGCTTTTAAAAAGTCCCTTATGTACCCTGACTAAAGTGCAGGCCGGCAGAAGAAGCTTATGTCTGTAAAAAAACGGGTAATAGACTTTGTAAAATTCCATAGGCGGAAATATGCGTGAGAAAATATACTTAATCTTTGATTTTGAATTTATTTTTCCGTCTGCATCAAAGTTCTTTACCTTGTTACTCACTTCATTTTCAAAATTTCCATATACACCGCTTATAAAACAAAACTCAAGCATTTCTTTTTCATATCCGCAAAGCATACCAAAATTCATATTTATTAATTTACGGCAGAGTATTCGCTGGTTTTCTTCAAATTCGGATATACCCAGCTTTTTTGTTTCTGTTTCTATGTATGAAAAATTGAGTTCATTTTCATATCTCTTAAGATATACACAACAGTCTGTAATTGACCTTAGTCCGGTACCGCCGTCAGAGTAATGCTTGTACTCGTGAGCCAACATATATAAATAAAAGTCCTCTATTCCGAAATGACAGCCGTATTTGCTGTTTGTATCACATATTAAGAATCTGTCTAAATCTTTATAGTAACTGTAAAAAGGTTCCTGTAAATCGGTAAACAATTTGCTGTGCATTTCAAAGTTATATACTGGTGGTTTTTTATATTCGTCGTGATGGTAATTCCCCACAACAACATCGGTATATCCCAGCTTTCCCATAAAATTTTCAAGCTCTCTGCTATGGCTTTCATCAAACCAAATGTCGTTATCAGACATCTGTCGCATACCCGGCTTTGGATAAAGTTCCTTCAGAATTATCCCTTTTAAGGGCATATGCTTTATCCCGTTTTCATTCATAAAGTTGAGTATTTTTTCTCTTTCAAGGTCAAGGAGCATATTTTTTCTGATAGCTTTTCCGTTTGCTTCAAGCCACCTGTGTTCGGGAGTAATTACCTTTGCAAGGGCATAGTAAACAAGGGAGGTCAGGCTGTGTTTCTGACAAAGCTCAAAAAGCATATCGTTATTCATTTCTTTCACTCGCTCTTTGTCAGGCATAACATCATTCAATGCACAAAGGGAGAGATAGAGCATATCATATCCTGTTTTTACTGATTCATTCATAGCCTGCTCCTGATTCTGAACAAGAGTATTCTTAAGGGACTTAACGCACAGTGACAGACGGAATACAGCTTATAGAAAAATTCGCCGGTGCTGTGTTGTCTGCCTTTCCGTATATACCCTGTCATAACTGCGATTATATCGTTATCGGTTGTTCCGTATTCCTTGTTAATACAGTTATCTCCTCTGATTACATATTTTCCCTTTTCAATTTTTATAATGCGGTGAAGCACATAGGTGTCAGGCTGTCGCTTATAAAGCACAACATCATATTTTCTGAGAGGTTGGTTATTAATTTTTTCAACTATGAAAAAATCCCTTCCCTGCTTTAATAGTGGAAGCATACTTGTTCCTGTGTTTCTGTAAACGAGCCTGTCATTATTTTCAAGGTAATTTTCAAAGCTCTGCTTATTCATCAATCGCTCCTATATCCCGCAACTTTTGAATAATCATATGCACATCCTCTTCAACGACTGCCCTGTCAGCATCATATTTTTTAAGCATTTTTTCAACTATCTGACTTTCAGTTGTATCGGTTTTAAGGCAGTCAACAATATAAGCCGCAGTTCTGTTGCTGTTTACAATGCCTTTAAAGGATACTTCTTCTGTACCGATTAACACCTGTGTGTCATCAAACATATGTGTTATAAATCCGTCTTTGAGTTTCATAATTTCCTCCGAAAACTGACCTTTATTATATTATAATAAATGAAGCGCAACAAAAGTGCAACAAAATTAAATAAATTTGTAAAAAATAAATTTTTTAGTAATTTGTTGCACTCATCATTGGCTCTATAAAAATGGGTTCTATAATAAATGTTGGGGTAACAAATAGAGTCTATATATTAAAGGAAAAAGGTTCGTAGATTGCTCTACGAACCTTCGTGGCTCCCCCAACTGGGCTCGAACCAGTGACATCATGATTAACAGTCATGCGCTC
>JBJERA010000078.1:0-11150 GCA_051882035.1 Hominimerdicola sp. | reverse complement strand
AATTTCCTTGACAGTATCCATCAGATTTATAATATCAGTCATTTCATTTGCTGTCTTTTCAAGCTCCTCATCGGAAAATTCAAGCTTTCCAAGCTCGGCAAGATATTTTACCATATCCAAATCCATATTATTTCCCTGACCTTTCTTCGAGGCAGAACCTCGTTATTAAGGCAACACCGCCGTTAGATGGGTATTACCTCCGGCATATTTGTAACCATGCCAACTCAATATAATATTATACACTATTTTAACTTTTATTGCAAGCCTTTTTTACCGATTTTAATTGATTTTTTCGGCTGATGAAAAAATCCGCATAGGAAATATTTCCATGCGGATTTTTATAATTACTTATCAGAATACTTATCCAAAATATGAGAAAAATCAAATGTTGAGAAATAATCGGCAGGAGTTTCCGCACGTCTGATAAGCTGAGTTGTGCCGTCCTCTTTAAGCATAATTTCAGCAGAACGGAGCTTCCCGTTATAGTTATAGCCCATAGAAAAACCATGCGCACCTGTATCGTGAATACAGAGAATATCTCCCACCTCGATTTCAGGCAGCATTCTGTCAACTGCAAACTTATCGTTATTCTCGCACAAACCGCCAGTTACGTCATACTTCTTGTCACAAGGCTCATCTTCCTTACCAAGAACAGTAATGTGATGATAAGCACCATAAATAGCCGGACGCATAAGGTTACAAGCACAAGCGTCTACACCGATATACTCCTTATAAGTGTGTTTCTGGTGAGTACAAGTTGTTATAAGATGTCCGTACGGAGCAAGCATATATCTTCCAAGCTCTGTGAAAATAGCCACGTCGCCCATGCCGGCAGGCACAAGAATATCGTCAAATGCCTTGTGTACACCCTCGCCGATTGCGAAAATATCGTTCTGTGGCTTGTCAGGCTCATAAGCGATACCAACACCGCCTGAAAGATTAATAAACTTAATATCAGCACCTGTTTTCTCATGCAGTTCAACAGCAAGCTCAAACAAAATTCTTGCAAGCTTAGGATAATAAGCATTAGAAACTGTATTTGAAGCAAGGAACGCATGAATACCGAAATTCTTAGCACCCTTTTCCTTCAAAATCTTAAAGCCCTCAATAATCTGATCATGAGTAAAGCCATACTTAGCGTCACCCGGATTATCCATAATCTGATTTGCAATTTCAAACTTTCCGCCCGGATTGAAACGACAGCAGATAGTCTCAGGAATACCGCATAGCTTATCAAGATATTCAATGTGAGTAAAATCGTCAAGATTAATGTAAGCACCAAGCTCTCTCGCTTTCAGGAAATCCTCCTTAGGCGTAACGTTTGACGAAAACATAATGTCGCTGCCTTTAAAACCGCAGCACTCGCTCATCATAAGCTCAGTCAGGGAAGAACAGTCAACACCGCAGCCTTCCTCCTGCAAAATCTTCAAAATATAAGGATTAGGAGTAGCCTTTACAGCGAAATACTCCTTAAAACCCTTATTCCAGCTGAAAGCCTTATAAAGATTTCTGGCATTTTCCCTGATACCCTTCTCATCATAAATATGGAAAGGTGTAGGATATGTCTTAATAATTTCCTGTGCTTGTTCTTTGGTAATGAATGGTTTTTTCATCTTTATTTCAATCCTTTTTTATATAATACTAAATAGATAAAATTATCATAACATTTTCGGACAAATTAGTCAAGAGATAAAGTGAAAATTTATATTTTTTCCAATAACAATGTCTGATTAAGCAGTTATATTGTATAATAAGCGTAATCATAATTATCAAAAGTCAATAAAAAAGCGGACAGCAACGTCAAAAACCGCAGTTTCTAAACGCCATTGTCCGCACATTTTAATCAAAAATCAGCTTAACCAAGAACAACCACAATATCAGTTTGCTCAGTCATTTTACATTCACATACAAAATTGCTGGCAAGCTTTTCACCATTCACTGTAACAGATTTTACTCCGCTCTGAACATGGTCAGGATTCTGAATATCTATTGAAAGATGCTTTCCTCTGAAATTCTTTTCAATCTTAAATCCGTCCCATTCATGAGGAATTGACGGAGAAATTACAAGTCCCTCTGCATTAGGCCTCATTCCGCAGATTCCCTCTACACAGCCTACCATTACGGTTGAGCCAGTTCCCGTCAGCCAATGAACATGAGAACGTCCTGCAAACGGAGAACGTGTTGACTCTGTAAACTGTCCATGTACATACGGCTCCATAACTCTGATTTCAGCCTTGTCATTCATGTTTGCAGGCGATGACTCCATGAAATATTCAAACGCTCTGTCGCCATGTCCAAGCAAGGATTCTGCAAGAATTGCCCAGCCCTGAGTCTGAGAAAAAATGCCGCCGTTTTCCTTTGTGTCTGGGTTGAAAATATGCATCAAAGCACCGTCAAAATGATTATCTACATAAGGCGGTTCCATAATCTTTACGCCGTATGGAGTATTGAGTATTTCATGTACCTTTTCCATGCAGGTTTCAGCCTGTTCCTTGCTTGCAAACCCTGAAATTACCGACCATGACTGAGGATTCAGCCACATATTGGCCTCCGGGTCTTTTTTCGCACCTACAACAGTACCGTCCTCACGGATACCTCTGATAAATCTGTCCTCGTCCCAGCAGTCAGAAAGGCTCTTGCCAAGCTGAGCCTGAACCTTTTCAAGATATGCAACATATTCGCTATCATTTCTGTCCTGAGCATAACCTTTCATTACGCTCATTGCATAATAAAGCTGGAATGCAACGAATGTTGACTCGCCCTTTTTGCCTAATCTCAGGCAGTCGTTCCAGTCAGCATGAAGTCCCGCAGGCATATTATGCGCACCAAGACGCTCCATTGAAAATCTGATTGCATTTTTCAGATGGTCGTAAACGGTATCCTCTCCGCCGTTGGCATAAACGATAACCTCGTCAAGAAACGCCTTATTTCCGCTTTCTCCAATATACTTAACGATTGTCGGGAACAGCCACAATGCGTCGTCGGCACGATATGACGGGTGACCTGTTTCCTTAGCATAAACGGAATTTTCATCATTTTCGTCAGGGCAGGTTTCGTGACCGGCATTATGGTCAAATTTAACCAAAGGAAGTCCTCCGCCGTTGTCAACCTGAGCGGAAATCATAAATCTGATTTTTTCAGCGGCAAGCTCAGGATTAATATGAATAATACCCTGAATATCCTGAACTGTATCACGATAACCATAGCCGTTTCTCAGACCGCAGTAAACAAACGAAGCAGCTCTTGACCAGATAAATGTAATAAAGCACTGATAAGCATTCCATATGTTTACCATATTATTAAACTCATCGGACGGAGTTTCAACCTTGAAATTGTCAAGCTGACCGTGCCAATAGTCGGTAAGTTCCTTGATTTCAGCGTCAGCTCTGCCCTGCTCCTCATATAAAGCAAGAATTTCGTCAGCCTCAGCGGAATTTTTTCTTCCAAGAACATAGCAAACCTCAACGGTTTCGCCTGCCTGCAATGTAATATCAGACTGCAAAGCTCCGCAGGAATTGCTGTTATAATTCATTGTACCGTCACATTTGCCATTTTCAACAGCAACAGGATTTCCATAATCTCTGTATGCTCCGATAAAGCTGTCCAAATCGCCGTTTGCACCGGTGACCTTTGCTCCTGCCATTCCGAAAAATCTTTCCTTATGGTTAGAACCGGTGGAATCTTTATTTTCATTTTCATTAATATGCTGAACAATCTTATTGCCCTCGAAAGAAGTTCTTGTTATAAATAAGGTATACTGCAAATTAACCTGGTCCTGCTCGTAATTATCCTCGTTGGTAAACTCGATAAATCCGAACAGCGAAAGCTTTCTTTCCTTATCGGAAGTATTTGTGACCTTAGTTCTCCATACTTCATAAGTCTTATTGAGCGGAACATAATAGGTGATTTCCGAATGAATATCCGCATAATCCGACTGGATAACAGTATAAGCCGTTCCGTGATGACAGACAGTTTTATACTTGTCCAAAGGCTTTCCTACCGGCTGCCATGTACAGCTCCAATAATCATTTGTATCGTTATCTCTTATATAAACATATCTTCCAGGCAAACCGATTTTAGAATTAAAACGGTATCTTGCAATTCTTCCGTTAGCACCGCTCTTTACAAAGCTGTATCCTCCGCCGTTATTTGAAACGATTGCACCGTACTCAGGCGAACCCAGATAATTTGCCCATGGTGCAGGGGTATCAGGACGGGTTATTACATATTCCTTGTTTTCAAGGTCAAAATATCCATACTGCATTTTAACTACACTCCTTAAAAAGGTATATGGTAACGATTACACAATATACCACTACTTTATTCATATTTTAACAACATAGTATTATGATAATATATCCGGCTAAAAAAGTCAAGCATATTAAAAATATTTCACATTTTATTATGTTTTTGTATATTATTGATAATTGGATAAAGCACAAACCCATGAATATTAATTGTTGAAAATCCTTAGATTATATGCTATAATATTAATAAAATAAACCAACGGAGGCTTGTTATGGGAATACCGCTTGCAGAAAAAATCCGCCCGAAAACTCTTGATGATGTTGTGGGACAATCCCACATTCTTGGAAAAAACAAACCACTAAGACGCATAATCGAAAGCGGAGAAATTCCGAATATGATTTTCTATGGTCCGTCAGGCATCGGAAAAACCACTGTTGCAAGACTTATTGCAGATAACACAAATCTGAAAATGTATAAGCTGAACGGAACTTCCGCCTCGATTGCCGATATAAAAGCAATTATTGCAGAAACCGAAACTTTCGGGGGATTTAACGGAATACTTCTTTACCTTGACGAAATTCAATACCTTAATAAAAAACAACAGCAGTCCCTGCTTGAATACATAGAAAACGGCAAAATCACGCTGATTGCCTCAACTACGGAAAACCCCTATTTTTATGTATATAATGCGGTCATCAGCCGTTCTACCGTTTTTGAATTCAAACCTCTTTCGGCAGAAGAAATTCTCCCTGCGATCCGCCGTGCTTTTCAGATCATGGCAGATGATTTAGGACTGAAACTTTCTCTTGAAAAAGGCGTTACCGAACATATTGCTATGGGCTGCGGAGGCGATGTAAGAAAATCCATTAATACGGTTGAACTGTGCGTGCTGTCCGCTGACAATGACGGTGAAAAGCTTACTGTTACTATGGATACGGTGAAGGCTCTTACTCAGCGTAGTAATATGCGTTATGACAGAAACGGTGACGAGCATTATGATATTCTTTCGGCATTGCAGAAATCTATTCGGGGTTCGGACGAAAATGCAGCAATTCACTATGCGGCAAGGCTTATCGAGGCTGGGGACATTATTTCTCTCAGCAGACGTTTGCTTGTAATAGCCTCTGAGGACGTGGGGCTTGCTTATCCGCAGGCGGTAACTATTGTAAAATCCTGCGTTGACTCAGCAATGCAGTTAGGCTTGCCAGAGGCAAGAATTCCTCTTGCTCAGGCGGTTATTCTTCTTGCTACTGCACCCAAATCAAACAGTGCATATCTTGCTATGGACGCCGCTCTTGCCGACATACAAAACGGCGATATAGGCGATTTTCCAAGAGCAGTACAGAACAAGCATTTTGACGGTGATGACGTTAAAAATAAAGGACAGCATTACTTATATCCTCATGATTATCCTAATCACTGGGTCAAACAGCAGTATCTGCCTGACAAGCTAAAAGATAAAAAATATTACAGCTACGGCAAAAACAAGAATGAACAGACTGCAGAGGCTTATTGGAAAAAAATTAAAGGTGAATAATAAATCATCACGGGCAAGTAATATTCTCCCCTATAAAACAGCGTATTTACGCAAAGACGTAGGGTTGAACATTACTCGCCCGTTAGTATTTTCAAAATTAAAAGTGTGAAACTATTGATTTATCAGCCATATCCGTGGAATAAACCCATGTGTCCAGCTTTCCGCTGTTGATGAAGTAATTTATTTTTGACGGAAAACAGCCGTTTTCAAATACGTCAACTATAATAAGCTTGACTTTCATTTTTTCGGGAATAAGAGCCTTTATGTAAACGCTTGCCGCCTGACCTACCTTCACGTTGGCTCTCGGCTCAGCTAAGCCTGCAAGATTCGGGGCAAGTTCTATGAAAATTCCGTAAGGCTCTACTGAGCGAACCACGCCTCCAACTGTTTCGCCTGCTGAAAAAAGTGCGGCGTTTTCTTCCCATGTACCTAAAAGTTCCTTATGCGAAAGACAGATTCTGCCGTCGTCAGAGGAGCGGACAACGGCATATATATCCTGACCGTTAAAAAATCTGTCGTTTGGATGTGAAATTCTTGATACTGAAATTGCGTCAATGGGTATCAGCGACGGAATACCGCAGCCTATATCCACAAAACACCCAAAAGGTTCAAGATGTGTGACCTTTGCAGGAATAACTTCTCCGCTTGTAAGATTGTTTATATAGTTTTCCATGCATTCGATCTGGGCAAGACGTCTTGACAAACGGCATATTGTTTCACCGTCCGCTCCCTTTACAATGTCGGTAACTTTAAAGCATACCGTTTTGTTCACTCTTGAAAGCAGGGCTATATCCCTTGTCGAACCGTCCTCAATACCGATCGCTCCCTCTTTTCGTGGAATAATTCCCTTTCCGAAAGGCAGCTCTACTATTAAATTATGCTCGCTGTCACAAAGTACAGCGTGTCCTTCAAGTATTAAATCATGATACATTGCCTCGCTCATTGTCTTTTCATTTTGAAGATAATATTTGTTCTCGCCTGTGTTAAATATTTTTCCCTCTGGCAGATACTTTTTCATTTTTTAGCCTCTTTCCCCACAGTTTGTAAGACAATTTCTATCATTCGGTGATTATTGTCTTTTACTTAGACATAAAATTTCTGCGGAAAATTTTACGCCTGCTATAAGCACAATGTAATATTATGCCATGTTTACAAAAACGCTGTTCTGCGTAATCTTTAAGGCAATACTGCAAAGTCTGTGCGGTGTTGCCTTTATTACATTAAAGTTTATGCCGATACTGTCTGCAATATGACTTCAAGCATAAAATTTTATAAAAACCACGTCTTTTCGGCTTAATTTAGAGAAAATGCTTGACAAATGAAAAAATGTATGTTACAATAACGTAGTAATTTGTAATCAGTTTGTAATTTTTCGTGTCGAACAGTTACAATTTGATACATAAGTTACAGTGCAGAGTAATAATTTTATTTCTGCGATAATTAACGAAAGGGTGTGAATAAGGCTTATTTGCATACTTTGCAAAACAGCCGATATTACAATGAATTATTCTATTAATCAGACAAGCGAGATGAGTTTTAAACGAAGTATGATGAGAATTATTGCAGTATTTATGGCGTTGGTTACTGTGATAATGTGTTCGGGAAATATTACAGCAGAAGCCGCAGGAACTTCAACTGTAAAATTCAAATTAGACGCTCCGGTTCTGAAAAATGAGAAAACGTATTCCACAGAATACACTCACCCATACAACAAACAGACCAACACGATCATTCTTCACTGGAATGCTGTTACAAACGCTCAAAAATATGAGATTTATATTAAAGGCGGTCAGTATTCCAAATGGACAAATTACGCAACCACCGCTTCTACCGATTATACTGTTACAGGTCTGAAAAGAACTACTGTATACAATTTTCAGGTTAGAGCAGTAAAGGGCAATGTTCGTTCATCATTCTCTCCTATGCAGACAATCAAAACTGCAAGAATGAATTACGACCAAAAAGGCTGGGAAGCTATCTGCCGCATAGTATATCATGAGGTTGGTCAGATGTCGGGCAGTATGTGGGATAAGCCAATCGTTTATGTTTCTGACTGCGTAGTAAACCGCTATGTTGCAGCTAAATATGGCAACAGTCCTACATGGACTCCTTACTACAAAAGATACAACACTATTCAGGACGTTATTTACAAGAGCGGCGGATTTATGTCTGAGGCAGGATTGGCAAGAGACGGAGCTACATACAACAAGGTACCTACAAAAGTAAAACAGGCAGTATGGGGCGCAGTTTATGGAAAGACATATTACAAGGGTATTGCCAATGACTACAAAATTTATTACTGGTGCAACAGAAGTACTTCAAAGAGCAGTTCAAAAATCGCATATTCCTTTAAAATTCCTTGGGGATATTTCTACATCTGGCGTCAATACTGGGGTTAATCTGAAAACTACTTTACATATACAAAACGGACAGTCATAAATCAAATGACTGTCCGTTTTGCTTAGAACCTGTCCACATAGGATTTGCGTGCGGATTTTCGAGCATTTTTAACGCAGTCTGCGGCAAAATTTGCCGAAAAGACGTGCGTATATGCCTATGTGGACAGGTTCTTATTTTCTGAGATATTTTTTCTGCATTTTTACGATATGAATTGCGGTATAAATTACGATTCCAACAATTATAATAGCAACAGTAACCTTAAATTCAGTTGAACTGCAATAAGATTTTGCAATCTTGATTTTTGCTTTCACCTGCGAACGTTCAACCTTAGTAGCTGAAACCAAATCAATGGTCGTTAAGACTTCTCCATTATAGATAAGCTCCATTTTGCCCAATACGTCGCCTTTTTCAATAGGTGCAACGATATTATCATAAACTGTAATTTTCTTTTCCACCTGGTCAACAGAAATATTGACCGGCCATGACCTTGTGTAGCCGTTGGCAGGTTTCAGATTTGCATAATCGCCTTTTGCACCATATTCGACCTTAACGTCTCTTATTTCGCTGTTCGGGTCAATGAAATCGGTTGAAACTATGCTTGAAAACGCCCATTTATAAAGCCTTATGTGGTCAAGAATATTATAATAAACATTCGTTGCTCCATAAATTGAGTCGGGGTCTTCTTCACCCTTTTTTTCGTCCTCTGCCAGTTTGGTCATTGGCGCTCCCATTGTTACGGTTAGGTATGTGGTTCCATCATAAGTGGCATAGGAAGCAAGGCATCTTCCCGCCTTATCAAGAGAACCTGTCTTTATTCCCTTCATTGGAGAATAGTAATAATCACTGGTTTGATTTAATGCAAGATTGGTATTATAAATAGTTGTTCCGTCAGAATGATAGTCAGTCGGCGACATTGTATAGCTTGACATACTGACTATTTCTTCAAATACAGGATAGGTATCCAAAGCATACTGACATAGTACAGCCATGTCCTTGCAGGTGGAATAGTTATTGGTACCTGAAAGACCGTGAGCATTTGAAAAATGAGTGCCGCTCATTCCAAGCTCCTCAGCTTTTTCATTCATCAGAAGTGTGAAATCCTTGATCGTATCGCACATATTAAGAGCAATAATATTCGCCGCCTCACAGGCTGACGGAATCAGCAGAGCTGCAAGCAAATCATAACAGGAAACTTCCTCATATGGCTGAATATCCGCAGTAGACGCTCCCGTTCCGTAAAGCTCATCAAAAGCCTCTGTACCCGACGAATAATATGTATTTTTAAGTTTATTTTCATCGCCCTCAAATTCATCAAGAAGAACTACCGCCGTCATGATTTTTGTCAGCGAGGCAGGTACTCGCTCCTCATCGCTGTTAATATCAACCATGACCTCCCCCGTATCCACATTAATCATATATGCACATTTTGAATAAAGCTCCAAATCCTGAGCCTTACCGTCCTCATTGTAATAAAACGGCGTAAAGCTTAACGCATTTGCTGAAATCGCAGGAAAAAGCGTCACTATATAAACCGCAGTAAACAAAAACGCAGTAATTTTCTTTTTCAGATTCATATATTAAAATCCTTTCAAATTATTTCCTTACAGACATTTTCTATAAATAATAGTATTCCCCGACTTCCCCGCTCTTTCAACAACTTCAAGATAGGTTAAAACGTTAAGCCCCGTCTGGGCAAGATTTCTGCTGATTTTGCAGTGTTTTGCATAATCAAGAGAAGTAAACTGCTGCGGCAGACTTTCGGGAATAAAAATCTTAAAATCTTCGGGCGAAGAAATATAAATCTCATCAATCAGTCTTATGGGAATACGGTCGCACCTTGACGAACCTCTTTTTCTGTCCTTAGACCTGCCGTTAAGATAGCGTATATCCTCAGCTTCAAGCATACAAATGCAAAGTCTGAAACGAGGATTGTCAAGAGTAAACTTTATCTTATAAAGCTCGTCAAATATATCATATATTTTTGCAGTCTTAGGGGATTTTCTCCTTTCGGAAAGTTCTCCCGTTTCCAAATCAAGCCATCTGACATATTTTATTACAGGCATAGGATAAACCACTGTCACATTACAGAATTCCAGAAAAGCCTCTAACTTTCTGAGAAGTTTGTTGAACTGCCTTGTCTGAATTTCAATTATGCCATTTTCATTGACAATATCGGCAACAAAACCGCCTACGGGGATTTCATGATTATCCTCATGAGGCTCGAAATAATTTTTCAGAACTGCATGAAGAGTTTTCTCGCTTAAAGTTCCGATACCGTTTTTTTCACGCTGAACGCCGATAATTTTGTCGCAGGCAATCTGAAATCCCAGTTTATCCAAATTAGTCACCTCAAACATTATTATAGCATATATTTTCATCAAGGTCAATTAAAAAGACCGCAGATATTTACATAAAAATATCAAAAACGGACGAACGCACATATCCGTACGCTCGTCCGCATAGTTAAATATTTTCTTAGGTAATGCTGTCCGCATCAATCTTGTCCCAGTTATCGCAGTATGTAACAGTCATTGCGTCCATAGTTTCCTGATAAAGTTCAGAAAGTGCAGGAGTATCATAGCTGTAAATCATATCGTCGATATTTTGATTTACATAATCAAGCTCAACCGGCAGACGCTTAATAATAAAGTAACCGTAAGTGCTGTCAGTAATAACTTCGCTTGAAATTTCGTTTTCTTCAAGAGCGAATGCGCCTGTTACAATGCTTTCGGGAAAGCCTGTTGTATCTTTATTGAAATAATAACCATTTGTAGGGTCTTCAAGACCAATATCCCAACCGTATTCTTCGATAAGCTTGTTGAAATCCTCGCCGTCCTTAGCCTTTTTAAGAACCTCTTCGGCAACCTGCTTTGCCTTTTCCTTAGCCTCCTCAACCTGTTCATCGTTAAGGTTACTATATGCAGACTGCTTTGCCGACGCCTTTTCAGAAAGCGACAAGCTGTCA
>JBJERA010000077.1:0-2603 GCA_051882035.1 Hominimerdicola sp. | reverse complement strand
TACGGCGAATTCTATTTATTATACAAATTACAAGTCGTTTATATCGGTTTCGCTGATTTCCACCGCTTCTCAGCTGGGCGGAGTTATGGACGCCGTTACCGAGAATATTCTTGAAATTAAGGATTTAACGTTCCTGTTGGCAATTCCAATATTTATTGTTGTTTATATTCTTGTGAAAAAACGCACAAGAGATTATCAGAGTCAGGTTAAAGAAAGAAAAAAGCGCTGCAAATATGCAGGTGGAACGCTTATTACAAGTCTTGTTTTACTTGGAATATTTGCGTCTACCCTTACAACTACCGACTATTCACGTTTACAGAAACAGTGGAACAGAGAATATGTTCTTGCTACATTCGGACTTTATACATATCAGCTCAGTGACCTTGTTTCATGCACAACTGCTCAGATTAACATGATGTTCGGATATTCCGAAAGTGAAGAAACTTTTAAGCAATTCTATGAGGATAAGACTCAGGTTGAGGAAGTTTCACAAGAGAAGGCTAACGAATATTCCGACTTGTTCAAGGGAAAGAATGTATTGGTAATTCATGCTGAGAGTATTCAGCAGTTTACAATGGATACATATATTAACGGTGAGGAGCTTACTCCTAATCTTAATAAGCTTGCAAGAGAGGGAATTTATTTCTCAAATTTCTATGCTCAGGAAAGCGTCGGAACAAGCTCTGACAGTGAGTTTACTTTTTCAAGTTCACTTATGCCTGCCTCAAATGGAACAGTTGCAATCAATTACTGGGACAGAGATTACACCACTACTCAGAAAATGCTGAAAGAGCAGGGATATTATGTTTTCAGTATGCACGGTAATAACGGTTCATACTGGAACAGACTTAATCTTCACAAATCTTTGGGATATGACAGGCTTTATCATTATACAACAGATTTTGATATTGATGAAACAATTGGTCTGGGACTTTCCGATAAGTCATTTTTCAGACAGCTAGTTCCCAAAATTGCTGAGATTGATAAGGAGAACGACAAGTGGTACGGTGCGTTGCTGATGCTGACGAACCATACTCCGTTTACCGATATTGAGCGTGTCAGCGATTATGAGGTTGACTTCAAGTATAAAAAGTATAACGAGGAAACGGGAATGTATGAGGAGACCTCTGCGCCGTTCCTTGAAGGCACAAAAATGGGTTCTTATCTTAAATCCGTTCACTATGCCGATGAGGCTTTGGGTCAGCTTATGAACGATCTTGACGAGCAGGGACTTCTGGACGATACAGTTGTGGTAATCTACGGTGACCATGACGCAAAGCTTAAAGAAAGCCAGTACAATCGTTATTTCAACTACAATCCTTTCACTGACGAGGTTCTTGACGAGGACGATGAAGGATATATTCCAGTAGACGATTTTTATTACAATATAAATCGTAAAGTTCCTTTTATTATCTGGTCTAAGGACGGAGGCTATGAACCTATTGAGATTACAAAAGTAATGGGAATGTATGATGTTCAGCCTACTTTGGGAAATATGTTCGGTTTTGAGAACAAATATGCTTTGGGACATGATATTTTCTCTCTCGGAGAGGACGAGGAAAACGTGGTTATCTTTCCGAACGGAAACTTTATTACTGATACTATTTATTACGACAGTCAGAAAAATACTTATTTTGATTTAACGGATTATGAAAATGTAGTAAAGAATGCGTCCTGCAATCAGTATTTTAAGGATACGCCGAACCCTGTGTATATTGACAGTATTCACGGATTATACAAAACCACAGCCGACGAAACATACAATGCAGAGGCTTGTGAGGCTCGTATTAATGACGGCGTTGTTGATGAAAATTATATTACAAGCTATTCAGCTTACGCTGAGGAACGAATAAATATTTCAAATGCAATTATTTATTATGATATGATAAATAAAACTGATGAAGGATTTACCAACAGCATTGGCACACCTGAAATTACTGAGGATAACAAGTCAGTATTTGCACCACCTGATGATAAGGATAGGTTCAGGCGATTTGCAGTATAATATGCTAAAATAATTTAAAAATAGCGGACGATAAGAAGTCCGCTGTTTTTGCATATGAGAAATTGCATAAAAAAAAGACCGGTAAAAACCGGTCTGATTCTTTTAGGAAATATTAGGCTCTTTCAACCTTACCTGAACGCAAGCATCTTGAGCAAGCATAGATGTGACAAGGAGAACCGTTTACAACAGCCTTAACCCTCTTTACATTAGGCTTCCAAGTTCTGTTGGATCTTCTGTGTGAGTGAGATACCTTAATTCCGAAAGTAACACCTTTTCCGCAAATTTCGCATTTTGCCATTTAGGTTGCACCTCCTTTACATAAATAAAACTTTAATCACAATAAATCAATTATATCATGTCTTTACAAAAAAAGCAACCCCTTTTTCAAATTTTTTTTGAAAAATAATAATTTTTTCTAATATGACAAAAAAGTAAAGCACTATCACTTGAAATTTAATTCAATATGGTGTATAATTAAAAAGTATAGTTGTATGTAAATAGAGTTTGGGAGGTAACAAATGGATATAAGTACAATATTGAAATACGGAACAAGACTTATTGTTCTTTTTATGGTAATTCCTATACATGAATATGCCCA
>JBJERA010000076.1:0-11237 GCA_051882035.1 Hominimerdicola sp. | reverse complement strand
TTATACTACATTGTCATAATTTTTTCAAGTATAACGAGATTTTTTCGTCATTTCCGCCTAATAACTCGCTGTATATTTGTAGCTTTTCCCGATTTTTCATCGAATGAAACTACCACACCGTTTATAAAGCATTTTTCGGTGCTTTCTGCAAATTTCACAGGAATATGATACTTAAATTTAGTAATGGCTATATCCTTGTCAACGCCAAGTACCGACAGTTCAGGACCTGTCATGCCGACGTCAGTAATATAAGCTGTATGACCGCCTAGAATTATTTCGTCGGAGGTCTGAACATGAGTATGCGTGCCAAGCACTGCGGTAACTCGATTTTGCAGATAAAATCCCAAAGCCTTCTTTTCGCTGGTAGCCTCCGCATGAAAATCTACAAAAACATTTGGTGTGTCGATTTGTTCGAGCAGCTTATCCACATAAGTAAACGGGTTTTCAATAGCGTCAATATACATTGTCCCCATTAGATTTATCACAGCAATTTTAACAGGACACAAATCTATTACAGCTACTCCGTGACCACAGACGCCGTCCGGATAATTTGCAGGCCTTAATAAATGCTCACAGCTGTCAAACAACTCTATGCACTCTTTTCTTTTAAAAGCATGATTGCCTGTTGTTACAACATCCGCACCCATTCTCACCAGACTGTCAAATGACTGCGGAGTAATTCCGTTTCCCTGTGCAGAATTTTCACCGTTGATTACAGTAAAATCAATATCATATTCTTTTTTTATGTTATAAATATTTTTGGCAAGAAAATCACAGCCGTCTTTTCCAACAACGTCACCAATAAACAATAAATTCATAGTCAACTCTTTCCCCGATTTTTTATTAATCGGAATAATTTTAATTAATTATACACTATTTTGTGAAAAAAATCAATAAAAATAGGACAGATTTCTCTGTCCTCAAAAAATTACAATTTTTATTTGTCTTCGTTAATGTCGATTTCATCTTTAATGTCAGATAAATCAGAAGAATTATCATCAGTTTCAGACTTAATGTCAGAAATTTCAGATTCTATCAACTTACCCTCCATCAAATCTGCAAAGTGCTGACCATCAATCTTCTCATTTGCCATAAGATATTTTGCAACCAAATGCAGTTTATCCATATGCTCGCTGAGGATTTTTTCAGCATTTTCAAAAGCAGTTTCAATAAGCGTTCTGATCTCGTTGTCGATTTCAGCGGCAACATTATCGGAGTAACTTGGGGTATTTGTATAATCTCTGCCAAGAAATACCTCATGCTCTCCCTGACCGTAAACTACCGGACCAAGATTATCACTGAAACCATATCTTGTAACCATGTTTCTGGCTGTTCCCGTAGCTCTTTCAAGGTCATTTGAAGCACCAGTAGAAATGTCGTCGAGAATAAGCTTTTCAGCTACACGTCCGCCAAGCAGAACGATAATATTCTCAAACATTTCTCTCTTGCTTACATAAGATTTATCCTTTTCAGGAAGGCTCATTGTATAACCGCCTGCCTGACCTCTTGGAATAATTGAAACCTGATGAACTTTATCCTGAGTATTGCAATAATAGGTACAAAGTGCATGACCTGCTTCGTGATAAGCCGTAAGCTTTTTCTCAGCCTCAGTAACAACTTTGGATTTCTTCTCAGGGCCTGCAACAACTTTAATTGACGATTCTTCCAAATCAGCCTTAGTAATTGCCTTTCTGTTCTTTCTTACAGCTAAAAGCGAAGCCTCATTTACAAGGTTCTCCAAATCCGCACCTGTAAATCCAACAGTAGTTTTTGCAATAGTTGCAAGGTCTACATCAGGGGCAAGCGGCTTGTTTCTTGTATGAACTTTAAGAATTTCCTCTCTGCCCTTAACGTCAGGATAGCCAACAAGAATTTGTCTGTCAAATCTTCCCGGACGAAGCAGCGCAGGGTCAAGAATATCACGTCTGTTAGTAGCCGCCATAACGATTACGGATTCGTTATCAGCAAAACCGTCCATTTCAACCAAAAGCTGGTTCAAGGTCTGCTCTCGCTCGTCATGACCGCCTCCAAGACCTGCACCTCTCTGACGGCCAACAGCGTCGATTTCGTCAATAAAGATGATTGCAGGAGCATTTTTCTTAGCTTGTTCAAACAAATCTCTTACTCTTGAAGCACCGACACCAACGAACATTTCAACAAAGTCAGAACCCGAAATAGAGAAGAACGGAACCTTTGCCTCACCGGCAACCGCTCTTGCAAGCAAAGTTTTACCTGTACCCGGAGGGCCTAAAAGCAAAACGCCCTTAGGTATTCTCGCACCGATTTCAGTATATTTCTTATTGTCACGCAAGAAATCAACAATTTCTTGAAGTTCTTCCTTTTCCTCATCAGCACCTGCAACATCAGCAAAAGTAGCTTTCTTGTTGCTGGGAGCAAGTTTGGCATTGGTTTTTCCGAAAGAATTTATCTTTCCGCCGCCGGCGCTCTTCATCATGAACACAAAGAAGAAAATCATTACGCCCAGCATCAACAGCGTAGGAATAAGATTAAGCCAGAAACTATTATCTGAAATAGGAATAAGATTATATTTCAGAGTAATATCCTCGTCCTTATGAGCTTCATTAAACTTCACACGATAGTTTTCAGCGTCTTCGCCGCCAAGAACCTCGCCTGCAAAAAGAGAAACGTTAGGAACGGAATAATTATATACCTTATCCGCATCACCGTTCTCCTTATCCGATAAAAGCTTATATTTAAGTTCGCCTGAACCCAAATCAAGCTCAAATTCATAAACCTCGTAATTATCAAATTGAGTCATTACTTCGGAATAAGTAGTATTGGAATCATTTTTACTCATACTGGTAAGCATATAAATAAGTCCACCTATAATGCAGACTGAAACCAGCAGATAAATTAAAAGCGTCTTCCCTGTACTATTGTTCTTCAATTAATCACAACCTTTTTCTCTTTTTTACCGTCTGAAAATGAAAAAGACGGCATTTGTCATCGTAATCAGATTTAAGATTATTTATGACAAATCAAGTACCTTAACAGTATAAAACACCATTGTGACAGTTTTATGATATATCAAAGGTCAGTATCCATTTCGTACTGCCATCAATTTTAACCCTGTCGCAAGCTCCTGCCCCCTCAACAAAAATCACACCGCAATCGTCCGAAAGAACAATTACTGAACTTCGTTTTTCAGCAGGATACATTTTATTGACAAGCTTTCGCACATCTGACGTAAAACTGCGATTGCAAAGCGTTATTTTATCGCCTGCTTTTCTTGAACGGAGCAAAATTTCACCTTTAATTTTATCATAATCCAGGCAGCAGTTTGCAAACTTTTTGTGAACATTTTCGATATGATATGAATTGTCTTCTATCTTAAAAGATATTTTTCGATTACCAAATACATATTCACCCATTTTATCAACTTTTATGGCAGTATAATCTGTCTGAATTTGTTTTTTTTCATGTTTAAAAATCAAAAATCCATTATCCGAAACAGCAAAAAGTTCTCCTTTAATGTTGACCTTTCCGCCATTTATTATCAGATATTCAAGGGTGATAATTTTTTCGGCAGAAACTTCAACATGATTTTCCTGCAAAATCCGCATTAAAACTCGCCTGCGTATACTTTCATGCAGCTTTAAAATTTCTCCGCAGTCATATTTGCTGTCGATTTTACAGTTCAAAAAAGCTATATCTGCCTGTTCTTCAATAAAATCGCTGTCTGTTCGCAGAAATTCAAGTGTGTTTCCATAAGTTTTCATTAAAGAAGAATTAATATTTTCAAGCTGAGGAACCACAAGATGCCTGATTTTATTCCTTGAATAATCATTACTGAGATTAGTAGAATCAGTTACAAAATCCTGATTTAATCCACTAAGAAATTCCTCAACTTCTACCCTTGTGCATTCAATCAGCGGACGGATTATATTATCCCGAATCGGCGGAATTGAAGCAAGACCTTTCAGCCCCGAACCTCTTGCAAGATTGAAAATTGTAGTTTCCAGACAGTCTGAAAGAGTATGTGCTGTACAAATTTTGTCACATTCTATTTCAGAAAATGCTTTATACCTTAAAATTCTTGCACCTTCCTCCGTAGAAAGAGATTTTTTCTCACAATATTCTTTTACATTGAGCCTGCGCACTATAATCGGAATATTATACTTTTCACATAAATCTATGCAAAAAAGCCTATCTCTATCACTCTCTTCACCACGCAAGCAGTGGTCAACATGACAAGCCGAAACACTATACCCAAGTTTATACAAACACAAAAGGAGCGCAACGCTGTCAGCGCCTCCCGAAAGACACACCAACAGCTGTTCGCCCTTGTCAGTCATTTTAAATTTATTAATGGTTTTCTGAACCTTATCCAATAAATTACTGTTCATCACGTCTGAAATCAAGTCCTCTGAACAAAGTATACTCGCCTATCCATGCAAGCTTGACCGTATCCGTCTGACCATGACGGTTTTTCGCCACAATACATTCCGCAACAGACTTATCTTCCTTTGAATCGTTATAATACGCATCTCTGTAAAGAAACATGATAATATCTGCGTCCTGCTCGATAGAACCAGATTCTCGGAGGTCTGAAAGCATAGGTCTTTTATCCTCACGCTTTTCGGAACTTCTTGAAAGCTGTGAAAGTGCAATAATCGGCACATTCAGCTCCTTAGCCATAAGTTTTAGCTGACGTGTGATTTCCGAAACCTCATTTACACGGCTTGAATGCTTGTTAGGCGATTGCATAAGCTGTATGTAGTCGATAACCACAAGTCCGAGATTTCTCATACGTCTTAACTTAGCTTTCATCTGCGGAACAGTTACTCCCGCACCATCGTCAAGATATATCGGCAGTCTGTGTAGAGTATCCGCCGCTTCGCCAAGCTTAGACCAATCCTCAGGACTTATCTGTCCATTTCTTAGCGATGTATTATTTACCAAAGCCTCAGAAGCAAGAATTCTCGAAACAAGCTGTTCTTTACCCATTTCAAGAGAAAAGATTACAACTTCCCTGTTAGTTGCTTTACAGCAATTTACCGCAATATTAAGTGCAAACGCTGATTTACCCATTGCAGGACGAGCCGCAAGAACGATAAGGTCAGTTCTATTCAGACCTGTTGTAATTGCGTCCAGCTGTGAAAAGCCCGACCTAGCACCAAGATTTTTGTCAGCCTCAGGACCTGAAATTTCCTGTAAATGCTCGAAAGTTCCCACAATAATATCGCTGATATGAGTAAGACCTGCAATATCCTTGCCTTGTCTTATATCAAAAATATCCTGCTCAGCTTTATCAAGGAGAGTAGAAGCGTCCTCAGAACCCTCGTTTACCGACTTAATAATATTATTGGCAACATTAAGAAGTGCACGAAGGCTTGCTTTCTGCGCAATAATATTACAATAGCTTTCAATATTTGCAGTTGACGGAACATTCTCCATGATACCCATAAGATAGGTTTTAGCCATGGCGGAATTTTCAAAAATACCCATTGTTACAGCCTCGTCAATGACTGTAATAACGTCCTCCCTGCTGCCGTTGGCAAACATTCTGAGTATTATCGAATACAACTGCTGATGCTGAGGACGATAGAAATACTCGGAATTTTTTATAATTTCCGTAACCTTATCAAGACACGCAGGGTCAAGCAGTATACTTCCAATTACCGCCTCTTCCGCCTCCTCAGAGAACGGAAGCTGTCTGCCCAACAGTTCTGAACCGCTGATGCCTGAATAATTATCAAGTCCGGACATTATTATTCTTCAACCACCTTAATTTTTACAGAGCATGAAACTCCGTGAGTCATCTTGATTACTGCACTGAAATCACCGTAAGCCTTGATTTCGCTGTTAAGATTAATCTTTTTCTTGTCAACAGTCTGACCAAATTGTGCCTTGATTGCATCGGAAACTGTGCTTGCAGTTACAGCTCCGAAAAGCTTTCCTCCCTGACCTGCTTTTGCCTTGATAACAATTTCCTTGCCTTCAAGCTTTTCTGCAACAGCCTTATTATCAGCAGTTTCTACGTCAATTTTGTGCTGTGCGGAATCCTTCTTGCCCTGCAAATCATTAAGATTTTTTGCAGTTGCTTCAAGAGCAAGTCCCTTTCCGATAAGGAAATTTCTTGCATATCCGTCTGCTACATTAATAATATCTCCTGCCTTACCGGAGCCTTTTACGTCTTTCAAAAGAATTACTTTCATAATTAACATTATCCTTTCTTTTTTGAATTTATAATCAGGAATTATTCCTTATATAATCGTCAATAGCTTCATTAAGCTGATTTTTAGCGTCTTCAAGAGTAGTTTTCATCTGCGTTGCCGCCATAGTAAGATGACCGCCGCCGCCGAGAGCCTCCATAACCACCTGAACGTTAAAACCTCCAAGACTTCTTGCGGAAATATTTACCGTACCGTTTGACTCATACAATACAAACGATGCATTAACTCCCGTAATTCCAAGAAGCTCGTCCGCCGCCTGCGATGCGGCAATACGGATATTTGAAAATTGCTCCGACGTTGAAGCAATCGCACACTTGCGGTAAATCTCCGCAGTATTTATAAGTGCAGATTTCTGATGATATGTTTCAATAGTGTTTGCAAACAGCTTTTTAACGGCAATGGTATCAGCACCCCTCTTTTTAAGATAAGCCGCCGCCTCAAAGGTATTTACGCCAGTTTTCATAACGAAATTTTTGGTATCAAGCATAATTCCTGCCAGCAAAGCCTCTGCCGCTTTTACAGAAATTGTAACGTCCGTACTGAAATATTCAATAAATTCTGTCACAAGCTCTGCCGCTGATGAAGCTCCTGGTTCAAGATATGCCATAACCGTTGGCTCAATACCGTTTACCATTCGTCTGTGGTGGTCAATAACAACAACCTGTTTTGCACAATTAAGTATGTCCTTAGACTCAACCAACTCAGGGTTATGTGTATCAACAATTATAAGCAAAGTTTCATTGTCAAGAAAATCAAGCCCTTCCTTAGGAGTAATATAATAGCTTGATCCTTCGCTCTCATTAATATAATTTATCAGACTTTTGGCAAGATTCTGCTCAGGATTAACCACAACATAAGAATTTCTTACAATTTTTCTTATTGCACAGCAAAGTCCCGTTGCAGTACCTACGCTGTCCAAATCTCCGAAATGGTGTCCCATAATAAGAATCTTTTCATGTGACGCAATAAGTTCTTCAAGTGCCTTAGCAAACATACGGATCTTAACCCTGTTGTTGCTGTCAGCTGAATTTGAAATTCCACCGAAAAATTTAAATTCGCCGTTCTCCCTGACAGCCGCCTGATCGCCGCCTCGTCCAAGACAAAGCTCCAACGCCTGTTTTGCCAGCTTTTCGCTCTCAGCAAGATTATTTCCCTCACGTCCAACACCGATTGACAGCGAAAGATTGGAACGTTCGCCGACTGTTATTCTTCTTGCCTCTTCAAGAATTTTAAATCTTTTCTCGATTATCGGAGCAAGATGTCTTTCTTCAATAAAAATGAAGAATTTATCACTTGAAACTTTCTTGGAAACTGCCGTTGTTCCGTCAATGAAATTCTCAATGAGCTTTTCGATTTCAACTGCAACATGAGCCTTTTCGCTCTCTCTTATATTGGACATAAGATCGTCATAATTATCGATCATTACAATTACTACCGATTTATGAGATTGCTTAGTTTCATATTCAAGCTCAATAAAATCCGTAACGTCTTCAAAATAAACCATGGACAACATTCCGTTTTTATCGGTATGTACCGCTTTTACATTATAAAAATGCTTGTTGAAACAGATCAAATCTCCGTCACGGTCAAAAATTCTGTCCATGTCAATATTAATTGCCTCGCTAAGAACAATTCCATAAGCTTCTTCCTCAGAATAAACTTCATTTGCAAAAGCCCTATTATACCAGACAATTACATTTGATTGGTCAATAATAATTGCAGGAGCCGGAAAATGCAGCAGCGAATCTCTTTCTGTCTTTGAAATCAGAGTAGACATTTCAGCAATGTATTTCTTTGTATGATTTTTAAAAAAGAAAAATTCAACCAACAGCAGCAATGTTCCCACTATGGCAATTATCAGCAGCACTCCTCCCATATCCCTGCCTGAGGGAGTGCCTCTGAGCATTATGCTTGCAATCAGATTACCCAAGGCTATTACCGCAATGGTAACATAAAGAATAATCTGCTGCCCGTTATAACCCTTCATGCGTATAACTATGCCCTGTAAAGAGCACGCCTCCTTTCAGAAGTTTTGAACGGCATTTGCTATCTCTCTATATCTCCATAATAATCGGAAGAATCATAGGACTTCTCTGTGTTTTCTTATAAATAAAATCAGAAAGACTGTCCTTCATCTTACCCTTGATTGCATTCCATTCCTTCATGTTATGGTCAAGACAGCTTTGCAAGGTATCAGTAAGCAGTTTTCTCGCCTCTGCCATAAGCTCCTCGCTCTCTCTTACATAAACAAATCCTCTCGACACCGTATCGGGACCTGCCAGAATTTGCCCCGTAGTTCTGTCAATAGTAGCAACGGCAATAATAAGACCGTCCTGTGCAAGATGCTTTCTGTCACGCAGAACGATTGCACCTACGTCACCTACTCCAAGACCGTCAACAAGAACTCGTCCTGCCGGAACAGAGCCAGTAATTTTCATATCAACACCGTCTGTTTCAATAACATCTCCGATATTTCCGATAATAATATTTTCCTCTGGAATACCCACAGAAACAGCGGTATCCTTATGTTTGGTAAGATGCTTATACTCACCGTGAACAGGAATAAAGAACTTAGGCTTTGTAATCGACATAATCAGCTTCTGTTCCTCCTGACAAGCATGACCGGAAACGTGAACTTCATACATTCCCTCATAAATAACATGAGCACCCAATTTCATAAGGTCGTTTATTACCTTTGTAACAAATTTTTCATTTCCAGGAATAGGATTAGCAGAAATAATAATGAAATCCTCAGGAGTGATCGAAACCTTTCTATGCTCATTATTAGCCATTCTTGTCAATGCGGACATCGCCTCGCCCTGACTTCCCGTAGTGACAATAACCATTTTTTCAGGCGGATATTTTGAAATCATATCAATATCAACCATTACGCCGTCGGGAACTTTAAGATAACCAAGCTCAATACCTTTGCTGATTACATTAACCATACTGCGTCCCGAAACGGCAACTTTTCTTTCGTGAATTATGGCATTATTGATAATCTGCTGTATTCTGTGTATATTAGAGGCAAATGTTGCAATGATAATTCGCTTGTTTTCAGCGCTGTCGAACAGCTTTTGAAAGCTTTCGCCAACCTTGCGCTCGCTCATTGTATAGCCGCTTCTTTCCGAGTTGGTAGAATCAGACATAAGGGCAAGAACGCCTCTGTTTCCAAGTTCAGCCAATCTCGGCAGGTCGATGATACCACCCTCGATAGGAGTATAGTCAACCTTAAAGTCGCCTGTATGGATAATAACTCCGGCAGGAGTATGAATCGCCATACCCACAGCATCAGGAATAGAGTGATTAACTCTTATAAATTCAACCGCCATACAGCCAAGCTTTACAGTCTGTCGAGGGGTTACAACATTAAGCTTTGCACCTGCAAGCAGACCATGTTCTTTAAGCTTGCCCTCAACAAGACCCAAAGTAAGTCTTGTTCCATAAACAGGAACATTAAACTTTCTGAGAAAATACGGAAGTCCTCCAATATGGTCCTCATGACCATGTGTAAGAACCACACCTCTCAGCTTTTCTATATTTTTTTCCACATAAGTGAAATCAGGAATTACAATGTCTACTCCAAGCATTTCGCTGTCAGGAAATGCAAGTCCGCAGTCGATAATAAGCATATCGTTGGCGCACTCAATAACCGTAAAATTCTTTCCGATTTCATTTAAACCTCCCAAAGGAATGATTTTCACCGGAGTACGTCTTTGCGGCTCTCTCCTGCGATTCTGCTGTGCAGCTTTCTTAGGTCTGTTATCACCGCCGTTAGGCTTACGGTTTCTGTTCTGATTTGGCAGAGATTTAATTGCAGGAACGTCCTCTGCTGCTTTCTGATTTTTTACAACTTCAAGTTCTTTCGCTGCCAGATTTATTAAAAGTTCCTTTCCGTTTGTTTCCGTTCTGTTCTTTCTGAAAATACTACGCTTTTGCGTACCGTTCTTGTAATTAATGTTTTTTTGATTATTCATGCAAAATATTCTCGCACCCAACCCTTTCTGTCTGCAAAAAAGCACGCAAACAACGGGCAGGAGCGATTAAAACTCCTTCCTTAAAGCAATAGCTAAATATTCGATTTTTCCGTTAGAATCAAAAGCAGAAATGTCAATGCGATAAAAATATCATACCGCTTTTTAGAAAATATTATTGGCAAGAATTAAGGACATTTCCTAAATGTTTCAGCAAAGCTGATATCCGAACAAAATAATCTATGTTATATTTTACTCCTTTTTAACTGAATTGTCAAGCACAATACTCCTACATAATATTACATTTTCGGCTTTTTTCCTTATAACAGCGGTTAATTACGGTTTTCAAAATTTTTTATCTTCTCCGCAATTTCCTCACAAACAGCTGACGCCTGCTCGCTTTTAAAGCTTTCGGTGAAAATCATCAAACCATTGCCATTCTTCAATGGACGAATAATTGCCCTTGCTTTTTCGTTTTCAAAAACTGCTCCCTCATTAAGACCTGCTCTGAAACCTGCTATTTCCTTTAAAATTGCAGCCGGCTCGCCATTAAAACTTATAAAGCGTTTTATCGAATAAATATCCGGAACTTTTTTCAGTGCTTCATGCAGACTTATTCCCTTTTCAGAAAGATATGAGCATATAATCACTGCAAGAATTAATCCGTCACGCACAAAAAGATTGTCTGCACACATTGCAGTTTCCCGTGCGTCATGGTCAGTATCGTTGCAAGAACAGTTAAAATACCGGTATAATATTCCATTGTTTTGTTCCGCAACAATATCTGCACGTGTGGGGAAAGTATACGGAACCGAGACCTTACAGCCTTTTTCAAACATATATTTTAATGCAAGGCACAAAAGTCTTTCCCAAATCACATAACCTGTCTTATCAGAATATGCTGAAATCTGTCCGCCGTCAGGTGCAAGGTGGAATATGATTTTTTCACCATTTATATCATTTCTTTGATGAAAAATTTCATCTGAAAGTTCGGCAAGTCCTTTATGAGAGGTTCTTACATCTGCATTTATACCTGATAATTTGTTAGAAATAATATTTTTGAGAT
>JBJERA010000075.1:0-2638 GCA_051882035.1 Hominimerdicola sp. | reverse complement strand
CTGTCAGCTGAAGGTTCAGGAGCTGGCTTTCCTCCAGTTTGCTGATTCATTACAGGCTGCTGATTCATCTGTGGATTCTGCTGCATACCCACCTGCTGGTTCATCATATTCTGCTGCATCTGCTGCTGATACATGGTGGAATCCATAGGCTGACCCATCATTCCACCTGCCATGCCCATGCCCATAAAGCCTGTCATAGCACCAGCTGAGTTGCTTGCAGCAGCCTCACGAGCAGTATTAATGGACATTCTATCCATAGCATAAAGCATTGAAGGGTCGCTTCCTGCGGTTTTTGCTTCCTGGAATTTAGCAATTCTCTTCTTAGACTCATCGTCAACATTAAGCTCAATAGAAAGGGAAGTAAGCTTGATACCCTTATTTACCCATTTGTCTGTAAGCTCATTGTTCATTGCATCAGCAAGCTCGTCAGGGTATGCACCAAGCATATCATAAGGAATTCTCTTTGCGGAAATAGCTGTAAGAGCCTTCTGGAATTTAGGCTTCATATCATCTTTAATCTGCTTGATGAAATTTGCACCGTTTCCTTCTGAAATAGAGAATGGCTTTGAAATATCAATATTAGCGTTTTCATAGAATCTTGCAGGGTCGTAAACCTGAAATTCATAAGAACCGTGTCCCTGAGCATTGATAGTTAAATTCATTTCGCCGTCTCTGAACGGAATATTCCCGAAACCGATTGGATTTCCCGGCTGAGGTCTGAGGTTTATGTAAACCAATCTCATTGTATGAGTAGCCTGACCTCCTGCTGTAAATCTCTTGGCAATATCCTTGATACTAGGAATAACATCATGCAGACCTGCACCGAGTATCGACGGAGCAAGGGTAGTATCATATTTGTACTGTCCTGCACGTTCGTTTGTGTCGGCAATAACCATATCCCAAACCTTGCCGTCCTCAACAAGCAAAGCTGCTTGATTGATAGAAACATCAAACACAGAGCCGTTGGAAATATAGTCGTTCTGACCGTTATTTACAACATTTCCTCTTTTAACCTTTGTTGCAGGTGTGCAAAGAACGCCGTCTTTCATTCCGTCACATCTGAAATATTCAATAACCTGATCTTGCAGGTTTGAACTGATGGCAGTTTTAGCCATTTGAATAAGTCCCATATAATTCAAATCCTTTCAATATTATTAACATCATTTTATGATGCTGTCTTTTGTTGTTTTTTACCTTAATTTTGCTATCTTATTTACCTTCCATGTACGTTCAACAGAGCTGTTGATTTCTGCGTCACAGTATGGGCAGACCTTGCGGCCTACCGAATCAATAGTCGCTCCGCAGTGTTTACAGACAAGGCTGGCATTTTCGCCGTTTGCTCCGTAAGCAAGATAATAAACATAGTTTACGGTATAAACAAACTGCGTCATCATCTTCTGAGGAAGCTGATACTGCAAAGCCGCCTGATATGTAATTACAGCTTCGTCCAGATTTTTTCTGTAATCGGAAATTACAACTTTGTGAATTTTAAAATTATTATACTTAATGTCTTCCATTTGCTTTCTAGCTTCAAGCTCGTTAATAAATGAAGTTGTGCAGTTGGATTTCATTTTTTCATCGCTTATGTCAGTATTAAGTACATTGAAATAACTGGTAACAACACTGCTAACCGTTTGTCTGCCAATGTCAAAGTTAAATTCAGGAAAATCCTGAACAATTCTTCTTTCATATAAGCTTTCCGAACCTGATAAAGTTTTCGGAGTATTTGCGGTTTCTTCGGTGGCTCTCTGTATATCTGTAAAAATGCTTTTAGCTTGATTGATACTTCGGTTTACTTGATTAATTATTTTTTTAACGGTAATTACCACAAAAATTACCACTCCGGCAATAATAAGAATTTTAATAATACTGCCAATATCCAAATTATTAATAAAACTCATTAAAATATCCCTGCAATTCTTAGTATAAATCCTAAAATAAATCCGCCTATGGAGCCAAAACTTGTGTATAGGGCAAGCTTACCCTTGTCAATAGGAAGATTTCCGATGAATTTGCCGGTCTGACCGTTCATTGCGAAAAAGTAAGGCTTATCTTTATATGTAGTATATAAAAGCCATGTAGGCAGCAGAGCATATTTTGTATCTTTGATAGTTACCTGTTTATCGTATTTCTGAATGTTTACGGAATTATAATTACAAGATTTTCTCAGTTCATCTCTTGTTGTATTTTCAATACGTTCTTTTGCTCTTGAAAAGCAAACGTCCTTATCCTCATCAAATCTTTCGGCAAGATACCCTGAAAGATAACCGGTATTGAATGGCTGAAAATCCTTGTAATCATAAGGTTCTATTGAGTCCATAGCATCATTTTCGGTTTTAGAAGAAGCGTCTACGGGAACTCTTTCAAAGCCTACTGTTCCGTCACGGAAAACTGAATAATATTTGTTCTCGGTATATCTGTAATCGCCGGAACGCCATGTACGGGTATTAATACCCTCTGCCTGAATCGTACCGTGGCAGCTTCCCGAATAAAGCCAGAACGGAATATAAACTCCCTGCATTTTATCAACGATTTTTTCGCAGTCAAAATCATTCGGGGTAAGAGGTTTTTTGCTGAAATTCTTGAAAGTTTCCATAACAGCATTCTTTTCAACCCTGAAAGGAATAACCAAATCAGG
>JBJERA010000074.1:0-11548 GCA_051882035.1 Hominimerdicola sp. | reverse complement strand
GCACAATAAAGCTATGCTTATATCTAATAACCCTATGGAAAATTTGGAACTTCCGCATAAGACAAAAACTTTGCCCAAATATCTGACATTGCAGGACGCACAAAAACTATTAAGTTCTATTCAAACAAGACATACGGAGCGTGATTATTGCATTATAACATTATTTTTGAATTGCGGTATGCGTTTATCTGAACTTTGCGGGTTAGATATCGGTGACATTAATATTGAAAACCGAACAATACGTTTATTCGGTAAAGGAAGAAAAGAACGTATTGTAGCTTTAAACGACGCTTGTATATATGCTATTAAAGCCTATTTACCGCATCGTGATACTACCGAAACAACTTGTAATGCATTGTTTTTCTCGGCAAAAAAGAATCGTATTTCAAAACGTCGTGTTCAAAAAATTGTTGAAGAATGCCTGAGCCTTGCAGGTTTATCAAATCTGGGAATCACAACGCACAAATTAAGACATACGGCGGCGACATTAATGTATCAGAACGGGGTTGATACACTTTTGCTCAAAGAAGTGCTTGGCCACGAAAGTACCGCTACTACCGAGATTTACACTCATTTAAACAGTGATAATATACATACCGCTATTGATTCAAATCCGCTTGCAAACATGAAAGGACCTCAGACAAAGAATGAAGATGACTAAGGATAATTAATATCCCTCAACAATTATGAATAAATTATTAATTTAAGTTGTATATAAAAGAACAGACCGTTATTGTAAATCTATCAGTAAAAAAGGGCTGTAATCAGCCCTTTTTATAATTTCCAAATATCCTTGTTATATTCCTCTATGGTTCTGTCAGAAGAAAAATAGCCTGCCATTGCAATATTCACAAGCATTTTTTCTGCCCACTTTGTCCTATTCTCATAGTCAAAATATGCTAATTCTCTTGTTTTTACATAATCATCAAAATCAGGGAAAGTCATAAACCAGTCTTTTTCTATAAGCTCGTTGGAAAGTCTTTCAAGTCGACCTTTATCGCCAATTTTTATAAGCTCTTCTCCTGTTATGAAATCCACAGCCGTTTTAATAGCCTTGTTTTCAGTATAATATTGTTTGGCGTTATAGCTTGACTTTTTATAGCGTTCAACAACTATGTCGCTTGTATCGCCGAAAATATAGATATTATCATCACCAACAAGCTCATGAATTTCAACATTTGCACCGTCTTCAGTACCAAGAGTAAGTGCGCCGTTAAGCATAAATTTCATATTGCCTGTACCGCTTGCTTCTTTTGACGCAAGCGAAATCTGTTCTGAAATATCGCAGGCAGGAATCAGTTTTTCAGCGTTGGTAACATTGTAATTCTCAATCATTATAACATTTAGATGTTTATTTACATCAGGATCACTGTTAATCAACTGTTGCAAACAAAGAATGAGATGAATAATATCTTGTGCAATAGTGTATGCAGGAGCGGCTTTTGCACCGAAAATTACGGTAATTGGCGTAGTTGGCCTCTTTCCGGATTTGATTTCCAGATATTTATGAATTACATAAAGGGCGTTAAGCTGCTGACGTTTGTATTCATGAAGTCTTTTTATTTGAATGTCAAAAATAGAATTTTGGTTAATCTCAATATTCTGTGTTTTCAACAGATACTCTTTCAGTTCATTTTTCTTTATCTGCTTGATTTCTAAAAGTTTGCTTAGAACTTGATTATCTTCTCGGTATTTGAGGAGTTTCTTTAATTCTTCTGCATTTTTCTTAAAATTTTCGCCGATTAATTCTTCAATTAATTCTGTAAGCTGAGGATTGCTGTGAAGAAGCCATCTTCTGAATGTTATGCCATTTGTTTTGTTATTGAACTTTTCAGGATAAATCTCATAGAAATGATTGAGTTCCTCATTTTTTAGAATATCGGTGTGAAGAGATGCTACGCCGTTCACGCTAAATGAATAATGAATATCTATATGAGCCATGTGAACACGCTCGTCCTTGTCAATAATATAAAGCTTTGAATTGTCAAATTTTCTTCTTACTTTATCGTCCAATACTTCAATTATAGGCACAAGCTGTGGAACAGCCTTTTTCAGGTATTCAATCGGCCATTTTTCAAGAGCCTCTGCAAGAATCGTATGATTTGTGTATGCACAAGTTCTGCTTACAGTCTTAATAGCGTCGTCCATTTCTAATCCACGCTCGGTCAGCAGGCGGATAAGCTCCGGAATAATCATTGTAGGGTGAGTGTCATTAATCTGAATTACCGCATAATCATCTAAATCATACAGCTTGCAGCCTTTTGCAATACATTCATCAAGAATAAGCTGTGCGGCGTTTGAAACCATGAAATATTGCTGATAAACTCTCAGCAGACGTCCTGCCTCATCGCTGTCATCAGGATAGAGAAATAAGGTAAGATTTTTAGCAATGTCTGTCTTGTCAAAGGAAATACCATCCTTGACAAGAGTTTCGTCAACACTTTCAATATCGAAGAGGTGCAGTTTATTGATAATACTGTTATAGCCGATAACATTAATATCATACATTCTTGAAGTAACTGTCAAATCTCTGAACTTTACGCTGTAAGCAACTTCTGTTTTGTTTAGCCAGCTTTTATTGTCGATCCATTGGTCAGGTACAGTGGTTTGAGCGTTATTTTTGAAAACCTGTCTGAAAAGGCCGAAGTGGTAGTTGATCCCTACGCCGTCGCCGTTAAGTCCAAGAGTTGCTATTGAATCAAGGAAACAAGCTGCAAGTCTGCCCAGTCCGCCGTTTCCGAGAGAAGGCTCGTTTTCAACCTCCTCAATTTCGCATATATCCTTTCCGTTTTCTGCAAGTTCTTTTTTAACATCATCGTAAATTCCGAGATTTATAAGGTTATTGGAAAGCAGTTTTCCTATAAGAAATTCAGCAGAAATATAGTACAGCTTTTTCTTTGTATTTGCAGCTTTTTTCTGCATTGAAAGTTCGTTTACTGTTTTTAACAAAGCACAATAGATTTCCTCATTTGTACATTCCGATATAGCTTTATTGTATTCCAATTTGATAATTTCCGAAAGTTTCATAAAAAAATCTCCTTTGCATTGGTGAATTGTTGAATTTTAAATCGGCAGAAATCTATTAATATGGTTTTCCTTAAATTTTTTTGTCAAAAAATTCAGGGATATAATCAGTTTTTGCAGAACTTTTCTGCTGATAAAATCCATCAAATCCAAAATTTGAAATTGCATCAACTACTGAATTGTATTCAAAAGTAGAAGTTTTTCTGCTAAGTTCTTTGAATTCAAAAGCCTTGTATACGGGAGTAAACTGGCTCATTATGCTGACTAAAATTTCACCCTTACCAAAATTTTCACCCAGAATATTCATAAGCTTTATAGAATCATGCCTGTGATTTGGTAAAACAAGATGTCTGATAATAACACCGCTTTGTAACATTCCATTTTCGTCGAATGTTGGCTTCCCTGCAAGTTCATACATTTTCTTAATGGCTGTTATTGCGTGGCTGAAATAGTCACTTACTTTTGAGTATTTTTGCGATAAATCCTCAGAATAGTATTTTAAATCAGGGAGAAAAATCTGTACATATCCTTTTAGAGTTTCAAGAGTTTCCGGCAATTCATACCCTCCGCAGTTGTAAACTATTGGAATGGTTAACTTCCCGTCTACAAGCTTTAACGCCTCAATTATTTGTGGAACAAAATGTGTAGGGTTTACAAGATTTATGTTTTCTGCACCTTTATTTTGCAGCATAAGAAACGTATCCGCAAGTTCCTGCACAGTGACAGCAAAGCCTTTTCCTTCTGCGGAAATTTCATAATTCTGACAAAAACAGCATTTCAGACAGCACCCTGAAAAAAATACCGTTCCCGAACCATTTTTACCACTTATGCAAGGTTCTTCCCAAAAATGCAAGTCAGCTCGTGCAATTCTTACAACATTTGTTTCTCCGCAAAATCCTTTGCGCTCATATCTGTTTATGCCGCATTTTCGTGGACAAAGTCTGCAATTTTTTAGAATATCGGACATTATAAAACCTCATTCAGGTCGATTTCAAATGTGACATCAGTAATTTCTGTTTGCTCTCCCTGGCAAGAAACATTTACAGTAACAACCAAGTAATCAGCTGTATTATCATAGTAAAATCCCGAATATTCAGAAAAATACGAGGAGAATTCAGTAGGAAAGGAAGAGTTTACCCATTTAGATTGCGAAAGCTTCAAATCGCTGTCATAGCTGTATGTATCAGCAGTAATGCTATTAATAGAAATAAGCGTTAACTCCTCTATTGGAGTTACAACGATACTCATATCAAGCTTATCGCATCTGGCATCTATATCACATTCTGATACATAGTTTGAAAGAATATTTGCACTTGCAACATCTTCTGTAATACTTAAATTTGCATATTGCAAATTAATCAAGTAATTTTCATCATTTATATCATTTTCAAAATAGTAATCATCAGCTTCAATCGAATTTGTATATGAATTGTAATTATCAGATTCAGACTCTGTTTTAAAAAAACTTCCAATCGAAATAATAATAGGCAACAAGAAGCTTGCTACAAAAAAAATCATAATGATTATTGTCAAAAGACAACCTATTTTTTTCTGATTATTATTTCTATTTGAAAACTGGTTATAATTGTTTGAATAATTGATATTTCTGTTATTTTGATTAGCGTAATTGGTTTGATTGACATTTGCAAATCTTTCATAGTTAGTATTCTGAGATGTTTGTGTACTTTTAAAATCATGCTGATTTTGTAAATTTTGCAGTTTGCTAAAAATATTGATCTTATTTTCACTTTTTTGCTGTTCTTCTATAAAAGAATTTTCTTCTTTAAAAGTATTGGTGCTGGGGGGAACATAATCGTTTCTTTCAAATTTGTCAAAAAAGCCATTTTCATGACTATGGTCATCAGAAGAAAACTCATTGCAATTCATTTCTTCCTGACGAGAAGTAAAACATTCCGGACATATATATTCGTCCTTATTTTTAAAAATATATCCGCAAACCTTGCATTTTTTTGTCATATCTATACCCCATATTAAATTATTTCATAAGAAAAATCAATCGGTCGGCAAACTGCCTTAAAATCATAGCAATCAAGCTTTTTTAATGCCTCGCAAGCCTCTTGTTCCGTTTTAAAAACTCCGAAAACCGCCGACCCGCTGCCTGTCATCATTGCAGATAAAGCACCTGACTGGATAAGATGACGCTTGGCGGAATCTATTTTTTCTTCTGCACTTGCATATTCAAGTACATTGAACATATTTTTGCACATTTCAAAAAGGCTGCCTTTTTCAAGAGCTTCTAAAAACGCATTTGTATCACACTTTTCAGGATTTTCAATACTGTCATATTTTTTGAACGCCTCAGGAGTAGAAATGCTTAGATCTGGTTTTACAACACAAAAATAACATTCGGGAACAGTCAGCTCAGTCATTTTTTCACCAATTCCGCAGCATAGCCTTGTTCCTCCCATAATGCAAAAAGGAACGTCTGCTCCAAGCTTAACTCCTATATTACAAAGCTGTTCGTCGGAAAGCTTTGTACCATGCAATAAATTCATTGCAATAAGAGTTGCCGCACAATCGGCACTTCCCCCTGCCATTCCTGCCATTGCCGGAAGATTTTTAGTTATCCTGACTGTGATTTTTTCTTTCATATGCAAACCGCAGTAGTCATAAAAAGCTGTAATAGCTTTCCATATCAGATTTTTTTCATTAAGAGGACATCCTGCCTTTTCACACAAAAGCTCAATTCCGCAGCCCTCAGACAATTCAAATTCAAGCAAATCATAAACCGAAACTGACTGCATAACCGTTTCCAAAAGATGATAACCGTCCTCACGAACTCCTGCAATATCCAGCATAAGATTAAGTTTTCCGTAAGCCTTAATTCTAAAACTAGTCAATTTTGCCATTTCTTAAATCCTCTAAAAACTCACCGATACGTTTCATAGCCTCCCTCAAATGATTGAGAGAATACGCATAGGAAACTCTTACATATCCCTCTCCGCATTCACCGAAAGCGTCACCCGGAACAACTGCAACCTTTTTGCTGTAAACTAGCTTTTCAGAAAAATCAGCACTTGTCATACCTGTACTTTTTATACACGGAAACACATAAAAAGCACCCTGCGGTTCAAAACATTCAAGTCCTAGTTTATTAAAAGCGTCAACAACATAACGTCTGCGGATATTATACTCATTTCGCATTTTTACAATATCGTCAGCACAATGTTCCAATGCTACAACAGCCGCATATTGACTTGTTGTAGGCGAGCACATAATCGCATACTGATGAAGTTTCAGCATCTGTGAAATAAGTTCTTTCGGTCCGCCTAAAAAGCCCAATCGCCAACCCGTCATTGCAAAGCTTTTTGAAAAACCATTTATGACTATTGTCCTTTCTCTCATACCTTCAATTTCTGCTATTGAACAATGTGCTCCCGAATAAGTAAGTTCGGAATAGATTTCATCTGATGCAACCACAATATTTGTATCTTTCAGAACTTGAGCAATTTCTTCCAAATCTTCACGACGCATAATCGCTCCCGTAGGATTGTTAGGGTAAGGCAGAACCAAAAGTTTAGTTTTGTCAGTAATTTTGGATCTTAATTCTTCCGCAGTAAGACGAAATTCATTTTCAGCCTTTGTTTCGATAACCACAGGTTTTCCTCCGCAAAGGTCAACCAAAGGACGATAACATACAAATGAAGGTTCAACAATCAAAACCTCGTCACCTGGTTCAACAATGCATCTGATACACAAATCAATAGCCTCAGAACCGCCGACTGTTACAACAATCTCATTGTCAGGACAATATCTTGTATGTATTGTTCGCTCAAAATATTTTGAAATTTCTTCTCTTAACTTCATTAAACCTGAATTAGCAGTATAAGTGGTTTTTCCTTTTTCAAGAGTGCTGATAGCCTCCTGCCTTACAAGCCATGGAGTTTTAAAATCCGGTTCTCCTACGCCAAGAGAAATTACTCCTTCAAGAGTCTGAGCAATATCAAAAAATTTTCTTATTCCTGATGGCTTCATATCAACAATAGCTTTTGAAAGTATCTTATCATAATCTATCATGGGGAAATCATACCTCTTTCGTCAGTTTCATCATCGCAGATAATGATTCCATTATCCTTATAGCTTTTCAGTACAAAATGAGTAGCAGTTGACTGAACCGCTTCGATAGCGGCAAGCCTCTGAGAAACAAACTGGGCAACATCCCTGATATTGTTACCTATTACCGAAACGATAATGTCATATCCGCCCGACATAAGTCTTACAGACTCCACCTGCTCATAAGCGGAAATTTCATTTGCAATTTCGTCATATCCCGACTGTGACTGAGGAGTAACTTTAAGCTCAATCAAAGCGAAAACATTGTTTTCATTAATAGCATTTTCATCTATTATTGCGGAGTATCCTTTAATAACTCCGTCACATTCAAGTTTTTGTATATCAGCCGCAACTTCGTCCTCAGTTTTGCCAAGCATTACTGCAAGTTCAGCATTAGAAAGCCGAGCATTGGTTTTTAATAATTTAATTAATGCATCCATGTAAAAACCTCCTATTCAATTAGGCATAATATGCCACAAGTATATTTACACAATTATTATACACTTTTCATATCCAAAAGTCAATTTATCTATGATAAAAGTAAATAATATTTTTTATAATTACATTATAAGGCATTATTGAGTTAATTAAGGTCATAAAATCAGATTTGTCAAAGAAATAATAGTTTTCGATTTGTTAAAAACTCACTTTTATGGTTACTTATAAAAATACATTATATAACCATTGAGTAATTTTGTATCCAATTTACATATTTTTACTATAATTTTTGCTGTTTTATTTACTACTCTTGACAAAATCTAATTTGTAGTATATAATTACAAAATATACCGATTTGATAACTTGTTCATATCAAATTAGTATATTTAATACTTTATTATCTTTATGAATTTAATTATGGGAGGATTTAACATGAACATCAAAAAAATCATTTGTTTAGCAGCAACATTAACGCTTTTATCAAATTTATCTGCATGTGAAAACAAGAAAACATCATCTAGTGAGACAGAAATATCTGCTAACGTTTCTACTAATGAAACCAAGGAGATTACGGTACAAGAAATCCGAAATCATGACGTTGCACCTGCATCAGATTTTGAATATGAGGAAGATGATGAAGGAATTTCTATCAATTCGTATAATGGTGATGATTCTATTTGTGTTATTCCCGAAGAAATTGATGGAAAGCCGGTTACATTTATTCATTATATAGCTTTTGCTGATAACAAAAAAGTAAAGGCCATATATATTCCATCAGGGGTTACTGAATTAAGTGGTACATATATAATCGCAGATAATGTAAAAACAATTGTAGCAGATAATATTGAAAATTTCCAAGTTGCTTTTAATGGAAAAATCACTAATCTTCAAACCATTGACCTTGGTAATAATTTAATGAATTTCTCAGCATCTTACAGTTTCGCAGAAGGTCCTGTAAAAATCCATATTCCTGTTGGTGTAGTTAATATTCCTGATGAACTTTTTGCACAACTGTCTGACGAAGAAAAAGCACAATCCTGTATTGTCGGAGAAATAGGCTCAGCAGCAGAAAAATATGCCAATACATACAATATACCATTCTCAACCGAATGGTAAGATTGAATTAAATCATAAAAAAACTTTTACACATTGCAAGTTTGTCATTAGGCTAATTTCTAATTTTTGATAATTTTATAAACCTTTACATTATATTTTTATATAAACACAAAGTCTTGTATGTAATGCAGCTTTGTCAAAGAAATGTTTATTACGAAATTGTTAAATATTCGCTTTTATATTTACTTGCTTGAAAAAATATGTTATACTATACAAGTGGTTTTGTATTTACTTTTACATATTTTTACCACAAATTTTGCTGTTTTTAGCAAGGAGGAAATTATTATTATGGTAAGAGCAATTGTAGGTGCTAACTGGGGCGACGAAGGTAAGGGCAAGATTACCGACATGATGGCTCAGGAATCTGACATCGTTATCAGATTTCAGGGCGGTGCTAATGCGGGACATACTATTGTAAATCACTATGGAAAGTTCGCTCTGCATACACTTCCTTCAGGCGTATTCTATGATCACACTGTAAATATAATCGGCAACGGCGTTGCGCTGAATATTCCGGTATTTTTTAATGAGCTTAGCGAAGTTACCTCTAAGGGTGTTCCAATGCCTAAAATTCTTATCTCCGACAGAGCGCAGATTGTTATGCCTTATCATATTCTGTTTGACCAGTATGAAGAGGAAAGACTTGGAAAGGCTAGCTTTGGTTCTACAAAGTCCGGTATTGCACCTTTCTATTCCGACAAGTATGCGAAAATTGGTTTTCAGGTTCAGGAACTTTTTGATGAAGAAGCACTTAAAGTTAAAATTGCAAGAGTTCTTGAAACAAAGAACATTCTTTTGACTCATCTTTACAACAAACCTGAGATTGATGCTGATGAGCTGTTCGATACGCTTATGGAATACAAGAAAATGGTTGAGCCTTATGTGTGTGATGTTTCTGCATATCTTTGGCAGGCTATAAAGGATGGAAAGAATATTCTTCTTGAAGGACAGCTTGGCTCTCTTAAAGACCCTGACCATGGTATTTACCCAATGGTTACTTCTTCTTCTACACTTGCAGCTTACGGTGCGATCGGTGCAGGCATTCCTCCTTATGATATAAAAAAGATTGTTACTGTTGTTAAGGCATATTCTTCCGCAGTAGGTGCAGGTGCATTTGTTTCTGAAATTTTTGGAGATGAGGCTGATGAACTCAGAAAACGTGGCGGTGATGGCGGCGAATTTGGTGCTACTACCGGCAGACCTAGACGTATGGGTTGGTTTGACTGTGTTGCTACAAAGTACGGTTGTCGTATTCAGGGTACTACTGATGTTGCATTTACAGTAATTGACGTATTGGGTTATCTTGATAAAATCCCTGTATGCGTAGGCTATGAGATTGACGGCAAGGTTACAACCGACTTCCCTACTACTCACCTTCTTGAAAAAGCTAAGCCTGTTATTGAAGTTCTTGACGGTTGGAAGAGTGATATTTCTGGTATCAGGAATTATGACGAACTCCCTGAGAACTGCAAGAAATATATTGATTTCGTTGAAGAACATATAGGATTCCCTATCACAATGGTATCTAACGGTCCTAAGCGTGAGGATATTATTTATCGTGAGAGCAAGCTTGCTAAATAAAATTTCATAAAAATAGTTTTATAAGCACTTTTGATATAAAAATCAAAAGTGCTTATTTATGTAAATTTGCCATAACGTGTGATATTTTTTAGATTTATTCATTTTCATATATTTCTTTGTCACTATATACTAGCTTTTTAGTTAAATACGTGAAAAATATATTATTTCCGTGAAAACACTTGAAAAATGTTTGGAGATAGTTTATAATATAAGTGTATGTGATATACAACAATCAAATTATTTGAGAGGAGTTATGTAAATAATGATTTATTCTCACGAAGTTGAAACAATGTGTCCTATCGCACAGGGTGTTGCACATGGCGCTGCTCCTATCCCAGAAGAGGCAAAGTGGGTAAAGGCTAAGGAAATTAAGGATATTTCCGGTTTTACACACGGTGTGGGCTGGTGCGCTCCTCAGCAGGGTACTTGTAAGCTTACTCTTAATGTTAAGGAAGGCGTTATTCAGGAATGTCTCGTTGAAACTATCGGCTGTTCAGGTATGACTCATTCAGCTGCTATGGCATCTGAAATTCTCCCAGGCAGAACAATTCTCGAGGCTCTTAACACTGACTTGGTTTGTGACGCTATTAATACAGCTATGAGAGAGCTTTTCCTTCAAATCGTTTACGGTCGTTCACAGAGTGCTTTCTCCGAGGGCGGTCTTGTAGTAGGCGCTGGTCTTGAAGATTTGGGTAAGGGTCTCCGTTCACAGGTTGGTACTATGTATGGTACTCTTGCAAAAGGTCCTCGTTACCTGGAAATGACAGACGGTTATGTAACAGGTATTGCTCTTAACGAGGATAACGAAATCATCGGTTATCAGTTCGTAAACTTCGGTAAAATGATGGACTTCATCAAGGCAGGCGATGATGCTAATACTGCTTTTGAGAAGGCTAAGGGTCAGTACGGCAGAGTTGCTGACGCTGTCAAGATTGTTGACCCAAGAAAAGAATAAGGAGGAAACGTAACGATGGCTTTATTTGAATCATATGAGAGAAGAGAAAAGCAGATTCTTGCTGTAATCAAGGAATATGGCATTAACTCTATTGAAGAGTGTGCTGATGTTTGCAAGGAAAAGGGTCTTGATATTTACAAGCTTGTTGAGGGTATTCAGCCAATCTGTTTCGAGAACGCTAAGTGGGCTTACACAGTAGGCTGCGCTATTGCAATCAAGAAGGGCTGCAAGAGAGCTGCTGACGCTGCTGCTGCAATTGGTGAAGGTCTTCAGGCTTTCTGTATCCCCGGTTCTGTTGCTGATCAGAGAAAAGTAGGTCTTGGTCACGGTAACCTCGGCAAGATGCTTCTTGAAGAGGAA
>JBJERA010000073.1:0-2685 GCA_051882035.1 Hominimerdicola sp. | reverse complement strand
CGCCAAAAACACTTCTATCAAGTATAAAGACGTTAAGATTAATGTAATTGACACCCCGGGTCACGCTGACTTCGGCGGAGAGGTTGAGCGTGTTCTTAAAATGGTAAACGGCGTTATTTTGCTTGTTGACGCTGCGGAAGGTCCGATGCCTCAGACTCGTTTTGTTCTTCAAAAGGCTTTGGAACTTGGTCATAAGATTATTGTTGTTATAAACAAGATTGACCGCCCTGACGCAAGACTTGCTGAGGTTGTTGACGAAGTTCTTGAACTTCTTATGGATTTGGATGCAACTGATGAGCAGCTTGACAGCCCTGTACTTTTCTGCTCAGGCCGTGCAGGTACCTGCTCTCTGACAATGGACGGCGGTACTGATATGATTCCGCTTTTTGACAAGATTCTTGAATATGTTCCTGCTCCTGAGGTTGATGTTGAGGGCGGTATGCAGTATCTTGTTTCTGCTATCGACTATAACGAGTATGTGGGAAGAATCGCTATCGGTCGTATCGAGCGTGGAGAGATGAGAGTTAATCAGGACGTTACAATCGGCGATTTCCACCAAACCAAAAAGGAATACAGAGGTAAAATCGTTACAATGTATCAGATTGAGGGACTGAAAAGAGTTCCTTGCGAATCTGCTAAGGCAGGCGACATTGTATGTATTAGTGGTATTGAAAATATTACTATCGGAGATACAATCTGTGACAGTGGAAATTATGAGGCTCTTCCGTTTGTTAAAATTTCAGAGCCTACGGTTGAAATGACTTTCAGCGTAAATAACTCGCCTTTTGCAGGCAAAGAGGGTAAGTTTGTTACTACACGTCATTTGAGAGACAGACTTTTCAAGGAATTGCTTAAAGACGTTTCTCTTAGAGTTTCCGAAACTGATAATACTGACTCATTTAAGGTTGCAGGACGTGGTGAAATGCATCTTTCGATACTCATTGAGAACATGAGAAGAGAGGGCTACGAGCTTGGTGTTTCAACTCCTCACGTTCTTTATAAGGAGATTGACGGCAAGCTTTATGAGCCTATTGAAAGACTTGTTATTGACGTTCCTGAGAACTGCGTAGGTTCTGTAATGGAGAAAATCGGCGCAAGAAAGGGAGAACTCCAACAAATGGCTCCTATGGGCAGCAGAATGAGATTGGAATTCCTTATTCCTGCAAGAGGTCTTTTCGGATACAAGAGCGAATTCCTTACCGATACGAAGGGCGAGGGAATTATGAACTCCGTATTCCACGAGTATCAGCCATACAAGGGCGATATTCCTAAAAGGTCAACAGGTTCACTGGTTGCTTTTGAAACGGGCGAGGCTGTAACATATGGTCTTTACAACGCTCAGGAAAGAGGCGAGCTGTTTATTACAGCAGGTACTTCTGTATACGAGGGAATGATAGTAGGATCTTCTCCTAAGCAGGAAGACTTGGTTGTAAACGTATGTAAGAAAAAGCACCTCACAAATACCCGTGCAAGCGGTTCTGATGATGCTCTTCGTCTTGTTCCGCCGAGAAATCTCAGCCTTGAAGACGCTCTTGAATTTCTTGCTGATGACGAACTTCTTGAAGTTACTCCAAAGAGCATTCGTATCAGAAAGAAAACTCTCAGCAATCAGATGAGAGCAAAGGAAAGAGCTAAGCTTTAATATTTATATAACTGCGGACGAACTTCGGGTTCGTCCGTTTTTTTGTTGATTTTTGAAAAATAGTGTGATATAATCAAACTAAAATATAAGAATTTAAAATTTGTAAATTCAGGGAGGTATTTTATGTTTGGTACTGTAATAATAGATTCATACACTCAATCTGATACACAAAGTTTAGCATTAGCTATTGATGATATTTGTTGTCCGTGTGACCATTATGGTTGGGCATCAGCAGGAATATACTGTTTTTGGAATTATGATACTCATGAAGTATTATATATCGGGTTAGCTAGTGATTTACATATTCGTTTTAAACAACATAATGGATTATTGCCTATGAAAGATGGTTGCAAATATAATCAAATAAAAGAATATTTTAATTTTTATAATAAACTTGGTTATACGATTTTTGTGCAATCACCATTAGCACAACCGCTTGTTAATAGAAATAAACCAATGTATCAGAAAATAGCTAATGAAATCAATTCAAATGTTAATGATATGATTAGTACACAAGGCAGAGATGATATTAAATGTGTAGAAGGGATATTAATAGAGGCTTATAATCAATATTATGGTAAATTACCAATTTGGAATAAAATAGGAGGTTGTTTGGCTGGTCAAAAAAGTGTTTCTCCTAATAATATTAATATTGTAAAAAGCTTTGCAAATCCTCAAGAATATAAAATAAATTGCATTGTATCACGTTCTACTATTCGTGAATTATCATTTAATCCTACATATGAAAGATATGAAAATTTTCTTCATGGCATACGTCAATTAGTGCTGATGTTTGGAATGGATTATAAGGATGCTATAAATTTCATGGGCAATTTCGTTTCGCTAGATATCTTAGAAGAGATGGAGGAAAAAGGGTATTTTCGAAAGAAATTAATTGTTTGATAATAAAAGAGCTAACCAATGGTTAGCTCTTTTAGTTTATAAAGCATATTTATTTTGCTGAAACGAGCAGGAGTCCTCTCCATCTGCATCACCAAATAATTTGTGTAAAAGTAAAATCATCCAATCAAACAAAGGCTTGT
>JBJERA010000072.1:0-11630 GCA_051882035.1 Hominimerdicola sp. | reverse complement strand
TTTCTTTCACAAATAGTAATAATGATTCCGATAACATGACAAAAAACAATGACGAGGAACCGGTAAGATATATTACAAATATAGAGCATATAGATGTTCCTGAGAACGCTGACGAGGAAACAAGGCTTGCGATTTATAAAGAAAACTGTGATGATTATATTGTTCGCCGTCATAACCAGATTACAAGCAATGAAGTTTCGTCGGGTGTAATAAGAGATTATTATTATCCTACTAAAAATGCTAAAAATGTTGGCGGAGATTATTATTACTATGATGATGAAAACAGCGATTTGGATTACAACGGCTGGACTCAGGAAAGCTATGCAGACAATCTTCTTCCGTTGGGCGGCTGGTACTATGATAATTATGGAAGGTATATTTTTAATTTCGGAAACTCAGACCCAATAATATTCTATAATTTTGATAAATATACCCCTGAGGGAGAGCTGATTCGACAAGGTTCTGTTCCATCTACTGTTGAAACAGATGACGGTGAACAAGATTATTATCGGATCGAATTTTCCCCTGATTATGAAACTACAAATGGAAATACATATGATATAACCGTTTTCATTTCGCCAAAGGAATCGGTAATCGAAAAAAAATCCAGTGCATTTATTGCACAGATTGAAACGGTAAAAAGAACAAGGATTTTGCTTTGCATTTTTGGATTAGTAGAATTTTTATGTGCTTTTTATCTGATTATAGTCTGCGGTTATAAAAAGCCTGCGGAAGAAGGTGGCAAGTGTTGGAGCAAGACACCTTTTCTCGGGAAGATTTACACAGAAGTATATTTATGTGCAATGATATTTGCGCTTTTATTTGCATCTATTCTGGTAGGCGTTTTTTGTCAGAATGGTTTAAGTAATCTAATCGGAAATGTATGTGCGGAAAACATTATTATCACAGTTTCAATGTCAGTTCTTTTTGCTGTGGGAATGATAAGTTTGCTTCAAGTCATTACTAAAATCAAGACCAGAAGTTTTTTTGCTGATTGTATTCTGCTTAAAGCTTTTAAGAAATTTAAAGCTTTTGTTACCGAAAAGGTTAAAAAAAGCAGGCTTTTCAAGCTTTATAATGCACGGCCTGCGGGTGAAAAAATCAGTATACGTTCTTATATTTTTGTTGTAATTTTGAGTGTTCTTGGAATTATTGCTTTTTTTGAATGGTTAAGTTATAATGATGAAGTTGCCGTAATTATAGGCTTTATTGGGCTTGTTACTGCGTTGCTTGGTGAGATAAAGACAATAAAAACCAGCAATGAAGTTGATAAGCTTAGTGATAAAATTAATAATCTTGCCAATAATGAAAATGTTTCGGAAGAGGTAAGCGAAGATTCGATATTTTATTCAGAACTTACAAAGCTGGATCAGATTTCAGATACTATAAAAAATTCTGTTGAGCAGCAGATTAAGTCGGAGCGAATGAAAATTGAGCTTGTGGCAAACGTATCTCATGATTTAAAAACGCCGTTGACATCTATAATAAGCTATATAGATTTGCTGAAAAAATCCGACCTTAGCGATGAAGCGGAGGCTTATGTGAAAATTCTGGATAAGAAATCCCAAAAGCTTAAAAGTATTGTTTCGGACGTTTTCAGTCTTGCAAAAGCCACAAGTGGGGTAGAGATTAACCTTGAAAAAATTGATTTTATAATGCTGTTTAATCAGGTACTTGCCGATAATGATGATAAGATAAAGGAGAGCGGAAAGCTTGTAAAGGTGAACATTGCTCAGTCGTATGCAATGATTATGGGCGACGGTAACAAGCTTTATAGAGTATTTCAGAATTTGCTTGACAATATGCTGAATTATTCCATGAATGGTACAAGGTTATTTATGGATATTCGTCAGGAGGGCGAGAACATTGTTTTTGCTGCAAAAAATGTTTCGGCAGAGCCTATGGATTTTACCGCAGAGGAAATTTCCGAAAGATTTGTTCGTGGAGATAAGTCACGAACAGACGGCGGAAGCGGATTGGGATTGTCCATTGCCAAAAGCTTTACCGAAGCTTGCGGCGGAACTTTCAATATTGAGATTGACGGAGATTTATTCAAGACAACTGTAACAATGCCCCTGCTTAAAGAAGATACAGACGAAGAAAAAACCTCAGAGCAGGAATGAAAATACAACAAAACGGGCGAACAGTAAAATGTTCACCCGTTTGTTTTATAGATATTTATAAATTGTGTTTAGTTGATACCCTCTGCAAAGGTAATAGGAACTGCAAACATTACGCCTGCATTCGGCTTGGAAAGGTCGCCTGTAATGTCAGTAATTGCCTTTTTTGCATCCTCTATTTTGTCGTCTTTTACAGCAACAAAAATCGTTTTGCCCTTTTGCGCTGGGTCTTCCCCGCTTAAAATGGAACGCAACACGCCTATTAAAGGCATTGAATTGGACTCTGAAATTGACTTTGCCATTCCCATGCTGTCAATTACTGTTCCGCCCTTAATTCCTGCGTTTGCCAGTGAACACATAATATCGTCCACAAGTTCAACTCTCTTGATTATTAAAAATAAAAGCTGCATTTCAATCTTCCTTTCTTTTGCTTTTTATTGTTTTTGTGTATAAAAGGATTTATTTTACAGGTGCTTTAAATGACGCTGCAACCCAATCCTCTTTTTCCTTGATTTCAATAAGCTCAAAACCCTGAGCCTTAATAACATCGAGAACTTCTTCTTTTCTCTGGTCGATAATTCCCGAAACAATCAGCGTTCCTCCGCTGCGGATAAATCCTGCGAAAATTCCACTCATGCCGATAAGAACGTCTGCCACGATGTTTGCGCAAAGCAAATCAAACCCGCTGCCGATTTTTTCAACCAATGCCTTGTCCTCAATAACATTTCCGCAGTAAGCAGTGTAAATATCAGAAGAAATATTATTTTTCTCTGCATTTTCCTTAGCAATTTTAACTGAATTTTCGTCAATATCAATCGCAGTTGCACTTTCTGCACCTAAAAGCAATGCACCGATAGATAAAATTCCGCTTCCGCAGCCTAAATCGAGTATTTTGTCACCCTCGGAAATATTTTTCTCAACAAGTTCAAGACAAAGCTGAGTAGTATTGTGCTGTCCCGTACCGAATGATGAGGCAGGGTCGATTTCAAGAATTTTTCTTGTTTCGCCCTCATTAACCTGCTCCCAAGACGGTTTAATCAAAAGCTTTTCGCCAATGCACAGTGGCTTAAAATATTGTTTCCAGTTATTAGCCCAATCTTCTTCCTTAACATTTTTAAGCTCATACTCAAGTCTGCCAAAAGCGTTTTCGCTGTCACGATTTTTAAGCGCCTTTAATTCAAGCTTGACAGCTTCGAGATTTTCAAGCCCCTGAGCATTCTCAGGAAGATAAACAGTAACAGTAGTTTCGCAGTTTTTCAAGCCCATAAGGTCATCGTCAATATAATCCCAGTTGGCGTCTTTATCATTAAGAAAATCGTCGAAATCCTTAGCGTCTTTAATAGCAAATCCGTTTATACCCATACCAAGCAGACTGCCGGTAAGGGGTTCAATACCTTCGGTAGTTGTAAAAATGTCAATTTCAATCCAGTTCATAAGAATATCCTTTCAATGCATAGGTGCAAATTTGTGATATAATTATTTATTATACCACAAAAACCGATATTTGTAAAGGTTATTTTAAATATTATTTGTAAAAATTAAATTTTGATTATTGTTGAATATTAACAAAAATCAATATTGCAGTTAGTGAAAGAATAATGAACGGCAATGTTAAAATTTTAATAGAGGTTAAAATACAAAAGATATAAATCATACTGTTGCTTAAACGCTTTTGTGTAGTAAATTACTTGCGAAAACGTTTCATTTTACAAATGGAAATATCAAGGTCACAGTAAAATAATAAATTGTGCATTATGTTAATTTCACAAAGAAATGGTAAGGGGTTTTTCTAACTTTATTACAAAAAGTATTTGAAGAATACCCCTTGACTTTGCATAGATTAGAGTTTATAATACAACATAGTCTGAATTAAAAAATCAGACACGTTAAAAAAGAAAAGGAGTGTGAAGAAAAATGTTTCAGATTCAATGGCTTTGGCATAATTTGAAGGGTTACCGCAAGTTTTATATTGCTGCCCTCGTGCTGTCGGTTGTGTGCAATGTGCTTTATCTGACAACGCCGTATTTCAGCTCTGAGCTGGTAGATACTTTTATTTCCGCCGACAATGCTATGCAGAACCTTGTTGAAAAGCGTTCGCTGTTTTGGTGGCTGTTAGGCGGAATGATAGGATTTACCTTGCTGAGAACAGTTTTACAATATTTGTGCAACATGACCTACGAAATTTCATCGCAGGGAATGATTTACAGAATAAGAAATCATTTGTTTTCCAGAATTGAACATCAGGATATGGAATTTTACGACCGCAATCGTACAGGCGACCTTATGACACGTCTGACGGGAGATTTGGACATGGTTCGCCATGCAGTTTCATGGGTTTTTAAGGGCATTGTTGAATCATTTGCTCTTTTTGCGTCGTCAATGATATATTTCTTTGTGATAAACTGGAAAATGGCTCTGCTGCTTTTAGCGGTAACGCCTTTTATTTTTGTCATAATGATTATTTTTAAAAGGGTTGCAGGCCCTGTTTATGTGGATTTGCGTGAAAAGCTTTCAAAAATGAATACCGATGCTCAGGAGAATATTTCCGGAAATCGTGTAGTCAAGGCTTTTGCCAGAGAAGATTTTGAGATTGAAAAATTTCAAAAAGCAAATTTGGAATACTCTGAATCCAACAAGAAAGCTTCTCTCCTTTGGTTAAAGTTCTATCCGTACATGGAAACGTTTGCAAATCTTCTTTCGGTTATAATGCTGCTGGCAGGAGGCTTGTTCCTTATTAAGGGAGAAATGTCTATGGGAGATTATGTGGCTATTTCAAACTTAATTTGGGCGATTGCAATGCCTGTTAAAAATCTAGGTATTTATGTGAATGATTTACAGCGTTTTATGGCTTCGGCTATGAAAATAATTGAAATTTACTATGCAAAACCACTTGTTGTTGACCGTGCTGACGCAGTTGACAGAAGTGAAGGCTTTAAGGGTGACGTTGAATTTAAGAATGTAACCTTTAAATTCGGAAGAAAAACAGTTCTCGATAACATTAATTTCAAGATAAACGCAGGCGAAACTGTTGCTATTATGGGTGAAACCGGTTCGGGTAAGACCTCGCTTATTAATCTTATTCCTCGTTTTTATGACGTTGCAGAGGGAGAAGTCCTTGTTGACGGAATAAATGTAAAAATGTGCAAGCTGGAACAGCTCAGGAGCAATATTGGCATGGCAACTCAGGACGTTTTGCTGTTTTCCGATACTATTGACGGAAATATTGCTTACGGTGATTCGGATATGTCTGAGGAGGACGTAAAATACTATGCCGAACTTTCCGCCGCAAGGGAATTTATTGAGAAAATGCCTGAGGGCTACGAAACAATCGTTGGCGAAAGGGGAGTCGGTTTGTCGGGAGGACAAAAACAGAGGCTTTCTCTTGCAAGAGCTTTGGCAATTAAGCCGAGTATACTTATTCTTGATGATACAACTTCGGCAGTGGATATGGAAACTGAAAAGTTTATTCAGGATAATCTCAGAAATCTCAATTTCCCATGCACAAAAATTATTATTGCTCAGAGAATTTCCTCAACCAAGGACGCTGACAAAATTATTATTCTTGATAACGGCAGAATAACTGAAATGGGTACTCATGACGAACTGCTTGCGAAAAAAGGATATTATTACGAGGTATTCAAGTTACAGAACGAAGGATTTGGAAAGGAGGCGGTTTAAATGGCGAGAAATCGTTACGACGTTGACGAAGAGCTTGAAACCCCTTTTGACTTTACTCATCTGAAACGTTCCTATAAGTACATAAAAAGGTACAATAAGAAAATGATAATGGCTCTGGCATTAAGTGTTTTTGCCGCAATTTCAGGACTTTTAGGACCTCTGATTACACAATATGCTCTTGATTATACCATTCCTAACAAGGATATAAAACAGCTTGTTCTTCTGACTCTTTTACTTATAGCAACAATGGCTGTTTCCATCGCTTTTTCCACAATACGTTCAAGAATTATTACGGTAGTCGGACAGGATATTATTTTTGACATTCGTACCGATTTGTTCAAGCATTTGCAGGAATTGCCGTTTGAATATTATGATAACCGACCTCATGGAAAAATTCTTATCAGAGTAGTAAATTATGTAAACTCAGTGTCGGATATGCTTTCAAATGGAATTATCAATGTTATTCTTGAATTTCTGAATATGCTGTTTATTCTGATTTTCATGTTTTTCGTTGATGTAAAGCTGTCGCTTGTGGTACTTTTGGGACTTCCTATTTTCCTGCTGGTTATGCTGTTCATCAAGAAAAGACAGCGCCGTGCGTGGCAGGACGTTTCAAACAAGTCCTCCAATCTTAATGCATATCTTCAAGAAAATATTTCCGGCGCAAAGGTTAATCAGATTTTTACCCGTGAGGATGAAAATGCCGAGATTTTTGACCGGCTTTCCAATAAATACCGTTCAAGCTGGATGTGTGCGGTTAAATATTCTAACCTTGTTTGGCCGGCGGTTGATAATATTTCAATCTGGGTAAGAGCGGCTATATTTGTAATCGGATTGATTATCATGACTCCGCTTTCGGTAAGTCTTGGTACGATTGTGGCAATGTCAAGCTATGCACATAGTTTTTGGCAGCCGATACTCAATCTTTCAAATCTGTTTAATAACTTTATCAATAATATTTCCTACCTTGAACGAATTTTTGAAACTCTTGATGAACCTGTTGTAATCAGCGACAAGGAGGGTGCAAGCGAGCTTGGAGAAATTACTGGAAATATTAAATTTGAAAATGTTACTTTCGGTTACGAGGAAGACAAAACCGTTCTTGAAAATGTTTCCTTTGACGTAAAGGCAGGAGAAAGTATTGCTCTTGTTGGACCCACAGGTGCAGGAAAGTCTACGATTGTTTCGCTGCTGTCGAGATTTTACGATTTGAACGGCGGAAAAATTACCATTGACGGAAAGGATATAAGCGAGGTTACGCTCCGTTCTCTGCGTTCCCAAATGGGAATAATGTTGCAGGACAGCTTTATTTTCAGCGGGACAATTCTTGACAATATCCGCTACGGCAAGCTTGACGCTACCAAAGAGGAAATTATACAGGCTTGCAAGACTGTATGTGCCGACGAATTTATCAGCGAAATGAAGGACGGCTATCTTACGGAAGTAAACGAGCGTGGTTCAAAGCTTTCCGGCGGTCAGAAACAGCTTATCTCATTTGCGAGAACTTTGCTTTCAGACCCGAAAATTCTTGTACTTGACGAGGCAACTTCCTCCATTGACGCAAGAACTGAAAGACTTTTGCAGCAGGGCTTACAGCGTTTGCTTGTAGGCAGAACTTCTTTTATTATTGCGCATAGATTGTCCACTATTAAAAACTGCGATAAAATTATGTACATAAACAATAAGGGGATTGCGGAATGCGGAACCCATGATGAACTTATTGCTAAAAAAGGCGAATATTACAAGCTTTATACTGCACAGCATTATGAATAGCAGATAAAAACAGCGGACGAAATTTGTAAGGTTATACATTTCGGGATTTGTATAAAATAAAAAGAACAGCTATGAAGTAATTATTTGTTACTCCATAGCTGTTCTTTTTCATATATTTTTGCATATCTTGGTGAATTTATTTTCTGTCAGCCTGAATAAGTTTTTTTATTGCTGAAATCACGCAGTTGATTGCTCGGGTTGAGTCGTATGTTACATTATCGGGAAGATTTGCTTTGGAACGTTCAACATTCCATAAAGCAGTAAGAACCCCTCCGCATCGAGCTTTTCTTGCTGTGCATACTGCAAATACAGCAGCACATTCCATTTCAGAGGTAAGGCAGCCGCATCTGATATACCTGTTCCAGCGTTCCTTGATATCTGTTTCCATAGGAGAGTTTTCAGGTTCAACCTCGCCGTAAAAGCTGTCTTTGGAGTGAACCACTCCCACATGATAGCGGTTTCCAACTTCATCTGTGGAAAGTTCCTCAGCCGCTTGCACAAGAGAGGTCACAACCTGAAAATCTGCAACAGCAGGGTAGTCGGCGGGAAGATATTCATTTGTCGTTCCCTCGCCCCTGACAGCAGCCTGAGCAATGCAAAGGTCGCCGCCGCTTACCTTTAAGTCCATTCCGCCGCTTGTGCCGATTCGGATAAAGGTATCTGCACCACATTTTATAAGCTCCTCCACAGCAATCGCCGCAGACGGGCCTCCAATGCCGGTAGAGCAAACCGTAACCTTTTCGCCGTTGAGATAACCTGTATAAACATTATATTCTCTGTTTTGAGCAACCTGCTTTGCGTTGTCAAGCAGCTGTGCTATTTTTGGAACTCTTGCAGGGTCGCCCGGAAGAATAACATATCTTCCTACTTCTTCGGGCAATGTCTGAATATGAAATTGCCTTTCACCGTCCATAATTGAAGCCATAAAAATACCTCCTAATATTGACTGTTATTGTTTTCGTCATTGTAGTAATTATTGTTTTGATTCTGACCATCGTAATAGTTATTATTGTTTTGTCCGTTATAATAATTATCATTCTGATTATTATAGTTATTGCCATTCTGCCAATTTGGATGGTTTCCGAAGTTCTGATTATTAATGTTGTTCTGTGGATTGAATGGCTGATTTTGCATATAGTTCTGCTGATAATAATTCTGATTGTAATAAAAATCACCGCTGACAGTTTGTTTTTTGCTCTTTATTCCCGCAATTATAACAGAAATTATAGATATTATAGAAATTGCCGCAAACACTCCGCCGATTCCCATAAAAACGTAGGCAAGAATCAAAGCAGCTTTTTCTCCCTCAATATAAAATGTATGAGGATTGTTCGGATTATAGTAGATTGTTACACTCTCCCCAAGTTTATATGGACAAGGGTTGGAATAAGTATTGTTATGCACAGTATATGTATATCCGTCAACGTCAAATGAAACAATCGGCGCATAAGTAGTGTTGTTACTGCTTTGGCTTGTTGCATAATCAATTACCGTTCCCGTAGTCTGTTCTGTGCAGGCTTCTTTTTTCTTATTATCTGCGTATTTTATTCCAAATCCAATACCTCCAAAAATTAGTCCTACTAGCAGAAAAATGGACATTGCAAGTGCAATTCCTCCTGTTCCGGTTACTCTTTTTCTGTAAATCGTTCCCATGTTAAACTCCTCCTTAATAATTATTTTCTTGTTTTTGTTTTCTGAATTTTACAGCTGATTTATAATGAATATAAACTATTTTTCTAATTATTGTCTTCGTTTTAACTGTGAAATAGTAGCTATAATACCTACAACTATAAAAATTCCTCCCATTATAAACATTAACGTAGAACCGTTGCTTTCTCCTTCCGGATAAATATCGGTAGGTATATCGGGATTATAGTAAATTATTATATTTTTACCCACAGAATATCTGGTTGAGCTTGTTGTTCCGGATAATTTCACGGAATAAGGAGTTCCGTTTACCGTATAGGAAATAGTAGGATAATAATAGGTTTCATAACGTATTCTCTTGTTTCGGCGCACACGTTTTCTCTCTGATGAAATATCTGTAACAGTTGCTGTTGTTTTTTCCGAACAGCGTTCAACCATATCTTTATAGTTTTTGTTATTGACAAAACCCAGGAATATTATGCTCCCGCCTATTATCAGTATTATAACTAAAAATACAATCGGATTTCCACGTTTTTTCTTTTTGCCGGTTATATTAAATTTTAAACCTTGATTAACTGTATTCTGATTATTGTTATTTTGATTGTAATAATTATCTTGGTAACCATATCCATTATTATTATATGAGTTCTGACTGTCATAATTGTTTGGATTGCCATAGTTATTGTAATTATTCTGATTGTCATATCCGTTCAAATTACCGTAATTGTTTTGATTTCCGCCATAATTATTTGAATTATTATAGCCGTTCTGATTGTTGTAATCGTTAAAATTGTCCATATCAATTCTCCCTTTATATAAAAAATTCCGCATATAAACATCAGTAATCAAATAAGGTTTACGAATAATCTGAATTTATATGCGGCTATACTTCTATATCATATAAAGCTTTGTAAGCTTTATATGGCATTTTTTATTCTATTGTTCCCCTTATTTTTTATTTATCTATCTTCATTGAAATATCAAACGCCTTAACAGAATGAGTTAACGCACCCAAAGAAATAATGTCTACTCCCGTTTCGGCAATTTTTCTTATTGTTTCAGCAGTAACATTTCCCGACGCTTCAAGCTTTGCTCTGCCTTCTGTAATCTTAACAGCCTCAGCCATATCCTCGCAGCTCATGTTGTCAAGCATTATAACCTCTACGCCTAAGCTTAAAGCTTCTTGCAATTCTTCAAGATTTGCAACCTCGACTTCAATTTTTACCGTATGTCCCATTTTTTCTCTCAATGCGTTTACAGCGTTTGTCATACTGCCGTAAGCGTCAAGGTGAGTGTCTTTAAGCATCGCACAATCGGAAAGATTATATCTGTGATTTCTGCCTCCGCCCACTGTTACAGCATATTTCTGCAAAACTCTGAGTCCCGGTAAAGTCTTTCTTGTATCGGCTATTGACGCCTTTGTACCCTTTACAAGCTCCACGCATTTGTTTGTTGCAGTAGCAACTCCCGACATATGCTGAACAAGGTTAAGAGCGGTTCTTTCACCTTTAAGCAACGCTCTTGTGGAACAGGTAATTTTTGCAATAATATCGCCCTTTTTGACTTTTTCGCCGTCATGGATAAGAATCTCAGTCTTTACATTATCATCAAGCAGTTTGAAAACTCTCAGTGCAACGTCAATTCCGCAAAGAACGCCATCGTCTTTTGAAACATATTTTGCCGTAGAAACCGAATTGTCATCAATCAGATAATCCGTTGTAACGTCAACATAGTTAATATCCTCCAAAAGTGCCGACTTAATAATGTCGTCAATCTGAAACTGCATTAATTTCATTTATTTCTCCTCCGTATTTTTTTCTTTTAGTTTATTTATAGCGTCAGTAAGCACAATATATGCTACCGTAGCCAAGGATCTTGCTTCAATAAAATCTCTGTCCATCTTAAACTGTCCGCTGCAAAGAGTATCCTTGATTTCTTTAACCTTTTCAAGTCCCGATTCAATAGCGTCCTCATTCGGAATAACAAAATAGGTGTGCTGCATAATATCTCTTATCTGGGTTCTCATTCCAGCAGGAATATGGGGAGCGTTATTGTCAACAGTAAATTCAATCTTCTCCAAATCACCCTTGTCAGACTTAATTTTTTCATTAATATCCGTTGCAGCACGTCTTGAAAAAACAAGGGCTTCAAGCAGAGAATTGCTTGCAAGTCGGTTATTTCCGTGAACGCCCGTATGGGAACACTCACCGCAGGCATAAAGTCTGTCAATACTCGTTCTGGCATAAGAGTCAACATTAATTCCGCCCATTAAATAGTGATGACATGGGAAAATCGGAATCATATCCTTAGTCATGTCATAACCTGCCTCAATCAGCTTATTGTAAATCATAGGAAATCTTTCTCTTACAAAGTCAGGATCCTGCTCGGTAATGTCAAGATAAAATTTATCAG